>JAJZIF010000169.1 GCA_021810735.1 Acidobacteriota bacterium | reverse complement strand
AACGAGAGGATGTTATTGAGGAGACGAAGACACTCCTCCCGGTCGCGAAACAGCACGATAATGATGGAGACCAATGGAGGTTCCTTGCGAATGTCTCCAAGAGTTCGCCGGCCACCCTCCAAACGCGCTGAAATTTCCGCCTGCATTTCTTATGTACCCTCGGCTTTATAGAGGCCTCGCGTGCGCAGGCCGCCGGCCATGGCTGGGGCGGGCTTGGAGGGCAACTGGAAACACGGATCTGGCTCCGTGCGGTTTCTGGTGAGTCGCCGCGTGGTGCTGAACCTTTCGTCGATGCACTCGAAATCCATGGTGATCCTCAAATCCCCGTCGGCTATCTTCACCTCACGATCCGCCGATGTTTGACTATTGTCATAGCTAGTCGTTCCTGACAATTGGCCTTGCTGGAATTCCGACTACAGTTGTTCCAGGCTCTACATTCTTGTTTACAACTGCACCAGCACCCACAATCGCGGAATCGCCGATCACGGTATCTTCTAAAATCTGCGCCCCGGTGCCTACTAACACCCCTGCTCCAACACGAACCCACCCTGAAATATTGACCGACGGATTTATCACGCTTCCCTTGCCTATTTTGGCCTCATGCCCAATCGTGCATGCAAAGTTAACCAACGAAAACGATTCAAATACTATATTTACAGTCGCTACCACACCCGGACAAAGAATTACTCCCTCCTCGAGAACACAGGTTTCAGAGTCCAGGATCACTGAGGGATGAATGATTGCCGGCCAATCAATTTTCGGATATTGCTTCTTCAGTCTTTCAGCGATTTTAAGCCGGGCCGACGGATTGCCGATCCCAATAGCAAGCGCATCGACATCATTCGATTCCAGCCATTCGGCCTCTTCCCGAACGCCGCTCTCCGGGATCGTTAGCTTCTGTATATTGTTTTCCAGCAAGCAAGCTACTTCAAATGGTTCGTAGCGCTTTCTAGGGTCGGCGGCAACTTCTGATAATATCCATCGAAGTTCGCGTGCAAATCCGCCAGCACCTATGATTGCGAGTCGTCTCATATTTACACCTCAGTGATAGGCACCCGTGAATCGCGAGCAAAGTCGGCAACTTCTAGCAGACGGGCTCCAAATTCTCGCCTGCGCTGGGTCAGAATCTCAAGTGCTTCGTCTCTGCCCATTCGGGCTGGTGGGTCATTCAGGAATTTCAGCATCTTCGTCGCAAGATCCTCCGCTGAGCCAGCGCGAAAAAAATCAATAACGCCAATGTCTATTTCTCGATTTACATCGATATCCGATACTATCCCGGGAGTACATGTAGAAACAGCATCATATATAGCTCCTCCACCCGGCCCACCTTCAAAGAGCGTCGGCTGAATTAGCGCGACGGATTGTCTCATAATCGCCAGTTGATCTCCTTTGGGAACGATGCCAAGAAAGCGGATATTCTTGTCCAGATGATTTTTGGCGATCCAAGTTCTCAGTTTATTGAAATGCTCTGGCCAACGGTAATCCGTCGTATTACCTGTGCAAAGGATATGCACGTCCTGCCCTGCATCCCGAACTAAACGCAAGGCGGCAAAGGCAGTTTCGTGGGATTTATGTATCCAGAACTGGTTTGAAATCAGAAAATATTTGTCCGGTAGATTGTATGTTCTGTCGACATCAACGGGCTCACGCGATAAGGCCGGATTCATCGGCGGACAAAACGGTAATGCGAAAATCTTTGCTTGATGGTCCGGATAAAACTCCTCAATGTCATCGACAACGGCTCTTGCATTCACGACGACTGCGCAGGCATCTTCCAGCACCTTGCTAAATAAACGATCTCTCTGCAAACACTCATTCCTGCTGAAGAAATGCGGTAACAGCTTGTGTTGTAGATCTGGAATATATCCTATCCACGCAACTGGGAAATTCTTTCCGAGCGATATTTGACATGGAAATACAACCTCGGACTTACGCCGCGATAGGACTGTTCTTAGCCCGGCGGGAGAATTCCGATATGGAATAATCTCAACTGTTCCATCGATGTGATTCATTGCGTCTCGAAGCTCGGCATTCGATACAGGAGAAGACCGCGAGCTTTTTCTTTTTGTGAGGAAAAAGAAGAATTGACGCTTCATTGAACTAGCCGCCGACCACGCCCGTTGCGTTAGTGTTGGCTTCGGTAGCAGTAGGTCCCATGCGCGTGTCGAGGCGGTAGAGCTTAGACCGCTGATGCATAAGCGCAAGAAATCTACTCCGCCAGTCCACTGCGTGAGCCACTCCCCAAGGAAAGCAATACGCACCTCTCGGCTTTCTGAACCTGAGTTTTTCATGGGCATGTCACATGGTGATGTGTTCCAGTTGATTCCTATTTATTGAAATAATTGGCGATGACATCGCATATTTCTTTCACAGAGTCTTCTGTGAGAGCAGGGTAGCTCGGCAGATTGATGCCGCGCCATGCGATGTCCTCTGCGACTGGATGACGCTGAAAGCGCTGGGAATACATAGGCATACTGTGGACGGGGTAAAAAACGGGGCGTGTCTCGATGCTGTGCTCGCGAAGGGCATTCCTCAATGGCTCCCGGTCGGTGGCATCCGGTACAAGTATGGAACACATCCAATAGGAATGCTGGACCTCGCCAACGGCATCGTGAAACTCTATTGGCGTATCTCGCAGATAGTGTTTGTACCAGGCAGCAACTTGTCGTTTTTTCTCTATAAAGCCGCCAGCCTGCTCGATCTGAGCTAGTCCTATGGCAGCACAGATATTGGTCATCCGATAGTTGTACCCAACAACGTCGTGCCAATACTCCCTATGTTTAGCCAGGCCTTGTCCTTTATAGTGCTGCACGCGATCATGGAGGGTTTCATCGTCTGTAACAACCATGCCCCCTTCGCCTGTTGTGATGGTTTTGTTTCCGAAAAAGCTAAATGTACCGACGTCACCAAACGTGCCAACATGGCGGCCCTTGTAGTAGGTGCCGAAAGCCTCGGCGCAATCTTCGACAATAAACAAATTGTGCTCGCGTGCAATCGCGACCAACTGATCCATTTCGCAAGGTTGGCCGTAGAGATGCACGACCATAATCGCCCGGGTGCGCGGTGTAATGTTGCGTCGCACATCATCGGGGTCCATTTGCCAAGTGCGCTTGAGCGAATCGCAAAATACAGGAGTTGCGCCGGTATACGCAATTGCGTTTACGGAGGATATATAGGTAAGAGTCGGCACGATTACTTCTGCATCCGATCCAATGCCCAAGGCGACTAAGGCTAGATGAAGCGCTACCGTGCCATTACTGACGGTGCTGGCGTGGCGAGCGTCGATATAGGATTTGAAGCTGTTCTCAAACTCGGAAACGAACTTTCCCTTTGAAGATATCCATGTTGAATCCAGGCACTCATTTACGTATTTCTTCTCGTTGCCAGTCAAGAGCGGCTGATAAACGGGGTATTTGAACATGATTAGTCCTTTCCTATGGTCAGCACGCATGATTGAGAAGCGTGAGCTTCCATTCTTCCCAGCAACCGGGGTACATACAGGGCGCACGGCAATGCGCTCAACAATGAGTACGTAACGATGGTGGCCCAGGGAACGCCGGAAATACCGTAGAGGCGCGTGAATACTATTTTCGTCAGCAAGCAGCCGATTCCGAAAATGGCGGCAACGATCACTTGGAACTTCACTATGCCCGCGCCATTCAAGAACATGGAGAGCGTGCTGCCGCAGTTACTCAACACAGCCCAGACGGCGAGACCCAGCATCAGCAGGAAAGACGGATGAATGCCGGGGCCGACCCACCAGAGAAGCAGTTTGTTGGAAAACACTAATAGCGTAGCCGACACGATCGAAGTGAAGGCGAAGACGCCCAGCAGGGTGCGAGTGAGGGTATGGCGGACCCAGAGCATATCTCCGCGCGAGATGGCCTCACCGTAAGCCGGCCAAAGGGGCATCATGAGCATGGTGACGACGACCGTAATGACGGAAAACATGCGCTGCGGGATGGAAAAGACGGTTACGTCCGCGACTCCCAAGATGCGGGCGATGATGAAATTATCGGCGGAGTAGGACACGGCAACCACCAACTGCAGGACGAAGAACATTCCGCCAAGGCGGGTAATCTTGTCGATTACCTGACGGGAGACAAGATGCCGGTGGGGCAGCAAGTCTCGCCGGCTGACTCCGAAGAAGTAGCCCGCGTTCATCCATGTTCCCAATACAGGCGCGCCGGCAAAGGCAACGACCAGCGCCGCCAGGCTGAGGTGAAAATGAACCACGGCAAGGATACCGACCAGGATGAGGACGCTGGAAAATATCTCCCATAGATTCGTCAGAAATCCCTGCTGCAGGCCGAGTTGGGCGCGTTGGACGACATCGAGAGGGATATTGAGGGCGAAGCAGACCACGAAGACAAGCACCGCAGGTCCGGCCTGGGCACGGGCATCCGCGGTGGTTGCGCGAAACAGATTGCCCCAGTCGACGAACCGGTAGATTGAAAAGAAGAGCGCCAATAGCCCCGAGCCGATCAAAGTCAACACGGCAAATCCGCTGGAGATGGCTCCGCGGATTCCGTCCCAGTCATCTTTCCCGAATGCGGTGGAGACGGTATTCAGGACGCCATTTCCGACGCCGAAGTCCGCGAAACCGGCCATGGCGAGGACGGAACTGATGGTCATCCAGAGTCCGAAACGCTGGTTGCCAAGATAGTGCAGGGTCAGCGGGATCGTGATGAAGGTAACGCCGATGCGCACGGCACGAGAAACTCCCGAGGTAATTCCGGTGACGGCCGCGCGGCGATGACGAGCGGCGGACCGCTCCGCCGGGTCTAGGCTTTGCATCGCGGTGGATTGCAGGTCTTTTCCAGTTTCCCGCAACATGGCGATGACATTCATTTGGATCCAATCTCCGAAATCAATAGGATGCGAGGATTCCAGCAGTCGCCTGAATGCGAACAACAGACGAGAGTATTCGCATGGAATAGCCGTAGTTTACCGGAGACGGAGTCAGTCGCGGAAAACGGCGGGCGGCGGGCTGACTTCGGAGAGGCGTTGGAAGTCCTCATCGGGCAGCTTGAGTCCGGCGGCGGCGATGTTTTCTTCGACGTGGGCAACGGAGGAAGTGCCGGGAATCGGCAGCACCACCGGAGAGCGCCGCAGCAGCCACGCCAGAGCCACCTGCAAGGGAGTGGCGTCGAGTTTTCTGGCCACGTCCTCCAGCGCTTCATTGGCCTGGCGATTCTGTCCCAGTGGAGCCCATGGCATGAAGGCAATCCCATTTTTCTCACAGTGGTTCAGCAGGTAATCCCACTCGCGGTCGGCGAAGCTGTAGCGGTTCTGGACGGAGACGATGGGCACCATTTTCCGCGCCCGCTCGACATGCTCCATGGTCACGTTGGAGAGCGCGATGTGGCGGATCTTTCCTTCCTCGCGCAGCCGGGCTAGCGTGCCGATGGATGCGTCGAACGAAACGGCCGCATCGGGAATGTGCAGGTAATAGATTTCGATGTGATCCAGGCGCAACCGTTTCAGGCTGCCTTCCACGGCGGCCTGCAGATGCTTCGGACTGGCATTGTGGACCCACCGACCGGGACCGAGCCGCTCCCAGCCGCCCTTGGTGGCAATCACCAGGTCGCGGGGATAGGGGAACAGGGCTTCGGCAATCAGTTCCTCGGAGACATGGGGGCCGTAGGAATCGGCGGTGTCGATGAAGTTGACGCCCAGTTCCACGGCGCGGCGCAGGGTTGCCAGGGCGGCGGCGGGATTCTCCGGCGGACCCCATATCCCTTTGCCGGTCAATCGCATGGCCCCGTAGCCAAGGCGGTGGACGGTACGATCTCCCAGTTGGATGGAACCGGCGGCTGCGGCTGAGATGCTTTCGACACTCTGGCTCATGCGGTCAAATCTCCCTTTGTCTAGTTGACATTATGTCTCAAACTGCTATACTCATCAAACCTTTTAGCTCAACACGAACTCTTGTTCAACGGACCTTCAAATCCCCCATGCGAAGCCGTACGATCGAGTTAGCTTTTGTCGTGCTTTTTTTGATGCCGCTGGTTCTCGTGTCCGATGCCTGGGCAACGCAGAAGCAGCGAACCATCATTATTGCACTCGATGAGTCGGGAAGCATGGTTCGCAGCGATCCTGGCAAACTAAGAGTGGAAGCAGCCGGCCTGCTGGCTGCGACGGAAAACCCCCACGATCAAGTTGGACTGATTGCATTCGGCGATACCGCCCATTGGCTGCAACAGCCGATCGAGCGGGACCGGTTCGACTTCAAGATGCTGGACAAAGTTGGATCGTCGGACGCCCATACTTCATTTTCACCTGTTTTGAGGGCAGTGGAAGCCTATCTCGTCGGTCAACCTTCCTCTTTTTTCCAGGACCATGACATTTCCCTGGTGCTGCTGACGGATGGCCGCAGCGATCCCGCCGACAAGCTGGCGGATGCGGACCGGTCGCGGGCGCTGTCGATTGCCGGCGAAAACGCGTGGCGGCTCAAGGTGTACACGATTGGCCTTGGGAACGATCTCGACCTCGATTTCCTCGATCAACTGGCGCGTAGGTCGAATGGGTTTTCCATTCAGGCGGCATCGGCGGCGGATCTTCCGGATGCGTTTCTGCGTGTCGCCGCCAGGGCTGCCGCGCTGCCCGTGTATATCCGCAGCTCTTCTTCTCAGAATCTGACGTGGGCCGGCACACCGGACCGGGTGGTGGTGGTGTTTGCCGGCGATCATGCGGCTTCGCTCCAATTGCCAGGCGAGGTGCTCTATCGCTCCGCCCATGGGGCCGTCGCCGAGGAGAAGCCTGCATCCGGAAGCGCAAAGCCCGACTGGTCAGGACACGGGCTCGCATTTCTCTGTGTCCAGGAGCCGCTGAGCCTGTCGCCGGAAGGCGATTTCCCAGTGGCCATGCTGACGGATGCGCCGCATCCTCTGACATTGACCATGGAAAGCTGGCACGGGCCGGTGAAAAATGCCTTCTTCCTGGAAAGTGCGAGTGCGCACCTGCTGCTGGCTGGCCGTGAAAATGAGACCGTGCCGCTGAGCCTGCAACCTGGCACCAGTCGCTTCACAGGAGAGCTGGAAGCGCACACAGCGGGTGCCTTCCGGGCTCGCGCCTATTTGGAATCTCCCTATGGAGAGGTCGAAACGTATCTTGGCGACCTGGCTGCTTATGTCGTTCCAGTTAAGATCCCGGAGCAGGTATCCGCCGGGGTGTTCGACCCCCTGCCACGCGGCTGGTTCGCGAAGAAGCTGGCGATTCAGTCGCTGCTGCCGGTGGGAACGGTGAATCTTCAGTTCTCGTCGAATGGGTTGTCGGACCGCCTGCCCGCCAGTCTGCGGGTCTTGCCAGGGCAGAACCCTGCAATCGAAATGCTACTTGGCGGCGACACCGGGCTGATCCATGTGGTGGATTACTCCGCAACCTGGAGCGATGGAGAAACGACGGTCACCCGCCACGGCGCGATGCGTGTCTTCGTTCGTCAAATGTCACCCGGGGAACTGATTCGCGACAAGTGGCCATGGACGGGCGCATTGTTGCTGCTGATCTGCGCAATGGCGAGCGCAGTGTGGATGTTCTGGCCTCGGCCCTTGCAGGCCGATCTGATTGTGCGACGGAACGGAGCCCAGGTGTTGCGGCTGCGGTTGCCCGCGCAATTGCGCACGCGCATCCTCCATGTTTCTGAAGGCCAGGCAGGCAACAGCTCCGGACCGAGCCGAGCCGTGATCGCCGGTTCGCAGTCG
>JAJZIF010000168.1 GCA_021810735.1 Acidobacteriota bacterium | reverse complement strand
CACCCCGCTTTCACCGCACCCGTCCAAAATCCACTCCCCAGCCTCGCCAGTTCCTATACAGAACTGATACCCTCTTTGGAACAAACCTCCGGTGTCCTGAAACGACACTATCTGCTAGCGGGAGACTCGAATGCCTTCGATCGTTGCCGGAATCGGCTGGCACATGATCGGCGCGGCGTGTGCCGCCTCGTTCTATGCCCCCATTGAGAAAGTCAAAAAGTGGTCGTGGGAAACCACCTGGGCCGTCGCCGGCATATTCTCCTGGGTCATCCTGCCCATCAGCGTCAGCCTCATGCTGCTTCCGCACTTCGGAGCCTTCTATTCCAGCATCCCCGCCTCGGTCCTCTTTACCGTCTTCCTTTTCGGCTGCATGTGGGGCATCGGCAACGTCAACTACGGCCTCACCATGCGCTATCTCGGCATGTCGCTCGGCATCGGAGTTGCCATCGGCGTCACCCTCGTCGTCGGCACCCTCGTTCCGCCACTCGTGCACGGCCAGTTGCTCGCCATCCTCGCCAGCCGCAGCGGGGCCTGGACCATGGCCGGCATCTTCACCGCCCTCGTCGGCATCGCCGTCGTCACCTATGCCGGCCACCAGAAGGAACGCGCACAAGGCGTCGCCGCCGAAGAGTTCAACCTCCGCAAGGGACTCATCCTCGCCATCCTCTGCGGCATCTTTTCTTCCGGAATGTCTTTCGCCATCGATGCCGCACGCCCCATGGCCGCCCAGGCTCACCTGCTCGGCATCAATCCGCTCTACGATGCACTGCCCAGCTACGTCATCATCATGGGCGGCGGAGCACTCGTGAACTTCGCCTACTGCTTCTCCCGCCTCGGCTTCGTCAAAAACATCTCCATCGCCCGCGACCTCGCGCAGCCGCGCCGCATCCTCCTCATCAACGCAGCACTCGCCGCTGCCGGCGGCATCATGTGGTACTTCCAGTTCTTCTTCTACGCATGGGGACAGGCCAACGTCCCCTCCCGCCTCTTCTTCATCAACTGGATGCTCCACATGAGCCTCTACGTCCTCTTCGGCGGCATCGTCGGCCTTTCCCTCGGCGAGTGGCGCGGAGCAGGCAAACGCCCCGTCCGCTGGCTCTGGCTCGGCATGCTCATCATCATCCTCGCCGCCAATCTCATCGGACTCGGCGCCACCTCATAAATCCGCATTACATAATTTCATCAGTTACAGATCAGGAAAAATGGCTTCCCTCCGGGGAAGCCATGCTCGCATGCGCCTTGCGGCCCATATTTCTCTAGCCCCCATTTTCCCCGCGTGGTATAACTTCCGCCGGGGAGAAACCGCATGGACCAATTCAGCTATAACGACAACCAATCGCAGACCTACCAGCTCACAACCGGAAGAATGCTGCTCTACCTCGTCATGTCCTTCGTATACCTTGGTGTCTCCGGATTCTTCCTGCTAAAGTCCGGTTCCAATCTCACAGAGCATAATCCTGTTGATGCAATCTTCCTGATCTTCGCACTGGTGGCTCTCTACCTTGCCTCCTACGCAATCCGCACCCGCCTCATCCTGACCGGCGATCACATGGATTACCGCTCCGCGCTGCGCACTCGCTCCGTCGACCGCGATCAAATCGAAGGCATTCGCACCATCCGCGCTAAAAACGGCAGTTATACCCGCGTCTATCTCAAAGACAATCGAGGAACCTTTACCATCCCCTCATCCATCACCAATCAGGACGGAGTCAGCCAATGGCTCCAGTCTGTCACGAACCTCGACCAGCGCGACGCAGACCAGATCACCAGAGAGCTGAGCAACGAACAGACCATCTCCTCCGGCCAGGCCGATCCATCCGCCCTCCTCGGAAACGCAAAACTCGTCATGTACGCCCTCAGCGCTCTGGCCGTCATCGCTTCCTTTCTTGCCTTTCGCCAGACGCCCTCGCTCTTCCTTCCATCCGTCGTCGTGCTCTGGCTGCTCCCGCTCGTCGGCGTCGGCATGCTCCATCGCTTCCCGTTGCTCTACGGGTTCTTCAAACAAAAAGCTGACCCGCGCGCAGAGCTCGTCCCTGTCATCGTGATCCCCGCCTTCGGCCTCTTGTTCGCTTTCAGCGCAGGCGACTCAACCCACATCATCCACTCCAACCAGATCCTCATCTGGATCGCCGTCATCTTCATCGCCTTCGTCGCCGCAATGCTCCAGCCCGCGCTCAACAGCGTCAACCGCCTCGGCGCCATCATCGGAATCCTCGTCATCGGCGGACTCTACAGCGTCGGAGTCATTCACACTGCCGACACCGTACCCGATCACTCCATTCCCCAACCCTTTCAGGCCCAGGTCCTCGACATGCATGTGTCCCACGGCCGCAGCACTAGCTACTATCTCAGCCTCGCGCCCTGGGGACCCATGACCAGCGTCAGCAACGTGGACGTCTCCCCACGCACCTACAACCAGGTTCAGGTCGGAGACTACGTCTGCCTCGGCCTCTACCCCGGCTTCCTCCACGCTCCCTGGTACACCCTCACATCCTGCACGCAGTAAACCCCGCGGTGGCTTCGTCTACGCCTTCCCGTACTCCGCGTCGCTCACATGCTCCAGCCAGTCCACATACCTGCCATCCAGCTTTTCCTGGATGGCAATGTGCGTCATCGCCGTCGCCGGCCCCGCGCCATGCCAGTGCTTCTCACCCGGAGCAATCCACACCACATCCCCCGGCTTGATCTCCTCCACGGGGCCTCCCTCGCGCTGCACCCTTCCGCAGCCTGCGGTCACAATCAATATCTGCCCCAGCGGATGCGTATGCCACGCCGTCCGCGCACCCGGCTCAAACGTCACATTCAGGCCCGTCACCCGTGCCGGCTCCGGCGCGGCAAACAACGGATCCATCCGAACCGAACCCGTAAACCACTCTGCCGGGCCCTTGCCAGACGGCTGAGTACCATTCCGTTTGATTTCCATACTTCCCTCCCTGGATCAACCGGCGCATAGCTCAACCAACGTCGCCATCCATCTACTCCATGAGATGAAAAAGCCCGTGTCTGTGCTTACTTCGCAGAAACACGGGCCATCCATCCGGCTTTTGCCGCCTCGACTCTTATTCCGCCTTCAGCGAGGCCATGTCGATCGAGAACCGGTACTTCACATCCGACTTCAGCATCCGCTCATACGCCTCGTTGATCTTCTGGATCGGAATCACTTCCACATCCGATGTAATGTTGTGCTCCCCGCAGAAATCCAGCATCTCCTGCGTCTCCGCAATCCCGCCAATCAGCGAGCCCGAAAGGCTCCGCCGTCCCATGATCAACCCGAACGCCGAAACCGGCAGCGGCTTTTCCGGCGCGCCCACCAGCGTCAAATTGCCGTCGCGCCTCAGCAGGTTCAGATACGTATTCAGGTCGTGCTCCGCGGCCACCGCATCCAGAATGAAGTCGAAACTCCCAGCGTGCTTCTGCATCTCGTTCGCGTCGCGCGAAATCACCACCTCATCTGCGCCCAGCCGCAGCGCATCTTCCGTTTTGCTCGGCGAAGTCGTAAACACCACCGTGTGAGCGCCCAGTGCATGCGCAAACTTCACGCCCATGTGACCCAGCCCGCCCAGCCCAACCACGCCCACTTTCTTGCCCTTGGTCACGCCCCAGTGCCGCATCGGCGAGTAGGTCGTAATCCCCGCGCACAACAGCGGAGCCGCCCCTGCAAGATCCAGGTTCTCCGGCACCCGCAGCACAAAGTGCTCGTCCACCACAATGCTGTCCGAGTAACCCCCATACGTCACCCCGCCCGTATGCTTGTCCGGCGAATTGTACGTCAGCACCATCCCCGGGCAAAACTGCTCCAGCCCGTCCTGGCACGCCGGGCAGGCCCCATCGGAATCGACCATGCAGCCCACCGCCGCCAGGTCGCCCACCTTGAAGTTCTGCACTCCGGAACCCACCTTCGTCACACGGCCCACAATCTCGTGACCCGGCACGCACGGATAAATGGTCGCCATCGCAGCTTCCCACTCGTTCCGCACCGTGTGCAGGTCAGAGTGACAAACGCCGCAATATAGGATCTCAATCTGTACGTCGTTGGCGGTTGGATCGCGCCGCTCAATCACAGAGGAAGCGAGCGGCGAAGTAGCACTTGCAGCGGAATAAGCCTTGGCTTTTTGCATGATGCCTTGTTGGATGTTCCACAGCCCTGTCGATATGCAAAATCAGCCAATCACTCTGCTCTCGTTACAGCGGCATGAAAACAACGGCCCGGCTCTCACCGGGCCAAGTCCTCAAACGAAAATATGCCCCCAAATCAGCCTTAGTATTCAATCCGCATGCAGTTCCGCTTTTAGCCCTTCATTTCCGGGCGAGCCTCAAATATCCCCTTGAAGCTGGCACGATACTGCCAGAAAAGAATGAACCACAGCACCGTCGCCAGCGCACCCGGGCCAATCCCAGCCGGATTCATGGTGAGGTGGAAGTTCAAAATATTCACCAACAGCGGCCCCAGTAGCGTCAGCGCCAGCGGCACAAACCACCCGGCCAGCAACAGCAAACCGCCCACCACCTGGACCAGAAAAACCACGGTCATGAAGTGTGACGCAAACGTGGCCGTCATAAACTCCACCGCAAGGTGAGACGGCGGCGGCGGCATCGGAATGAAATGGAAAAACCCGTTCAGCCCAAACACGGTAAAGATCAACCCCAGCAAATACCGGGACACAATCACAACAATCTTCATCAATACCTCCCTGGAAAGATCGACGGCATCACAGAACGACAACCGTAGACTAATCAACAGATGTCGTCAAAAGATGAAAGACGCAGTAATATCAGCCCATGGGCCCCGAATATACCGGCAGGCAGGATCTAAATCTCGACCCGCGGGTACGCCGTACCCGCAAGCTCCTGCAAGACGCGCTCGCGAGCCTGCTTAAGAGAAAGGACTTCGACAAAATCTCCGTCGGAGAGATCGCCGCGGAATCCACCCTCAACCGCGCCACGTTCTACGACCACTACCCTGACAAATTTGCACTTCTGCAGTGCCTCGTCGCCGCACAGTTTCAGGATCTCATCGCCCGGCGCAATATCCGCTTCGACGGCTGCGACCGAGCCCTCCAAAACATCGCCATGGGAGTCTGCTACTACCTTTCGGAGACGCTTAAATCCGGCACCGAAAGCTCGCGCCAGGCCGGCACGCCCATGGACACCGCCATCGTATCCGTCGTGCGCCGCATGCTGCTCGAAGGCTTCGCGCTGCACCCTCCCGGGCCCGCTGTCTCCGTCGAGTTGCTCTCGTCCGCCATCGCCTGGGCCATCTACGGAGCCGCAAGAGAATGGGCTCTCCACCCTAATCGAATCTCCGCCCTCAAAATCAGCGAGAAGATAGCAGCCATCCTTCAGCCCATGCTGCCATAGCCAAGCTATTTGGGGTATGAGTGCGCCAGAACATCGAACCCCACGTGAATCACCGCCAGCACAAACGCCCCCACCAGCGCTGACCAGAAACTCGTCACCCGGAACCCTGGCGCCACTGCGCCCGCCATCTTGATCATCAGCGCGTTGATGATCAGGAACACCAGCCCCAGCGTCAGAATCCCCAGCGGCAAGAAGAGTATTTTCAGCAGCAGCCCCAGCGTCACATTCAAAAAACCGATCACCAGCACCGCAATAAGCGCTGATCCAAAATTCGCCACCTCGAATCCCGGCACAATCCACGTCACCACCAACAGCGCAAAGCCATCCAGCACCCACTTCAGCAGCAGCCGCAGCAGCATTTCACTCTCCTCTCTTTCTCATGCATCGCCTCGCGAATATTCGTCACCCTCCCCTTTTATGTTGTGATGCACCTTCTCATAAAAGGCTCTACGCGCGAAAATTGCCACAGGCCCTCCTATGCCGCTTCGTCTTTTTGCATGGCTGCTCCTTTGTCCGGTTACGCTCCTCGCGCAGTCCGCGCCCGCCCCGGCAAAATCGCAGCCACCCATCCCCGACGCCCCAACCCTCCTCCGCCAGGTCGTCGCCCATCAGCGCCAGATGGATTCCCTCCGCGAAAACTACACCTACCGCGAGCAACAGGTCGTCCAAAAGCTCGACAGCCACGGCCACATCCAGTCCACCACGACTAGCGAGTTCAGGGTCTTCTTCGTCCACACCCATGAAATCGACGAACTCATCGGGAAGAACGGCCGCCCGCTCGGCCCCGGCGCAAAGCGCAAGCAGCAAAAACTCGTCCAGCGCGAGATTGCCAAGGCCGAAGACACGCCACCCGGCCAGTCCTCCGGTCACCCAACCGTCTCCGTCTCCCAACTCCTCGCCATCATGCGCCTCTCGCATCCGCGCCGCACCATCCTCGACGGTCGCCCCACCCTCGTCTTCGACTTCACCGGCAAGCGCCACGCGCCCGCCCACGGCAAGACCCTCAGAACCCTCCGCAAACTCACCGGCACTATCTGGATCGACGAGAAGGACCGCGAAGTCCGCCGTCTCGACGCCCGTTTCGACGCCGACTTTCACATGGGCTGGGGACTCGTCTCCGTAGCCAAAGGCAGCACCTTCAACTTCACCCAGCGCCCCATGCGCGGCCAGCTGTGGCTCCCCGCAGGCGCGCGGATTCACCTCGTCGCCCATGCCCTCGGCTTTTTCGGCTACCGTGCTGACGTCACCGTCACTGACAGCGACTATCAGGTCTTCCACGCCGGCGCCACGCAACTCCCCGGCGCGCACGTCATTCCACCCGCCTCAAAGCAGCCTCAAAAGTAAAACGGGCGCTGAACCATCTCCCTCAGCGCCCGTCCACAAGCACCTGCCGCTCAACTATTGTGGTTGCGGCATGCCGCGGTTCTGCCACCGCTGCTGCATCCGCTCCGTCTGCATTTTGTAAAGCTTGTCGTACTTCTCTTTCTGCTTGTCGTTCAGCACCGCTTCAATCTTTGTTTTGCTTTCCTCACGCAGCGCCATCATCTTGTCCCGCCGTTGAGCCCTCGTCAGCGAGTTATCCCGCCATACCTCCTGCATCTTCTGGACTCGCTCCTCCAGGATCGGCTTGATCTGCGCCTGCTGCTCAGGCGTCAAATCCAGCACCAGCGTCAGATGCTTCAACTGGTATTCGGGATCCATTCCTCTGCGCTGCATGCCGCCCATTCCTTGCTGCATTGGCGGACCCATCTGTGCATATAGCGGCAGACCGTTCATTCCAAGTACAAAGCTGCCTGCAAGGGCAAGCGCGAAAAGAGTTTTCTTCATAGCAAATTTCCTCCTGACCACTAGGACCTTTCATCAAGGCCCGCATTGCGTGTTCAGCCTGATCACCACACGCACACTCGTTGCCGGCGGTCTTGGCAGAGAGACGCGGATTCTGCTCTCAAGGGCGCACCCGCTCTCCGCTTTCCCGCACTAACGTCGCGCCGCCGCTTTCCTCGCCGGCAACTCTAGCGGCGGCATGTCCACCGGATTCGACCTCAACCCGCACGTCAACAAATGATCTATCTGCTGCCCCGGCGCCGGCAGCCACGCATACGCAAACACCGCCCGAAAGTTGCGTTCTCCCGGATAATTGCACTGCGCGCAGCTCGGGTCGTACGCAATCGCCGCATCATCCCGCATCCATTCCGTCCACTGCAGCCGTCCACGCGCCGGAATCGTAACCGTCTTCGGATCTTTCTCCGACGGGTGCTCCGGTTGAAAAACAAACACCGGCCCGTACACATTCTCTGCATTCACCAGCGCGCCGCCGCGCCCCGCCGACGCCCGCCACAGCCACAGGTTCCCCACTT
>JAJZIF010000167.1 GCA_021810735.1 Acidobacteriota bacterium | reverse complement strand
GCCAGGGCGTCGACGTCGACCTCGATTGCATCTTCCAGAAAGTGATCGATCAGCACCGGTCGTTGCTGCGAGTATTCCACCGCTTCCCGCATGTAATGCGTGACCGCTGCGTCATCATACGCGATGACCATGGCGCGTCCACCCAGTACATACGAAGGCCGCACCAGCACGGGATATCCCACGCGCCGCGCTCCGGCAACGGCTTCTTCCACGCTGGTGGCCAGCGCGCCGGGCGGCTGCGCAATCTTCAGATCGTCGAGCAGCTTGCCGAAACGCTTGCGATCTTCCGCCAAATCGATCGATTCCGGCGAGGTGCCGATGATGGGCACGCCCGCGGCCTTCAACGGCAGCGCAAGGTTCAAAGGGGTCTGTCCGCCGAACTGCACGATCATCCCAATCGGCGCGCCGGAGGCAGCTTCGTGCTCGTAGACTTCCAGCACATCTTCAAAGGTTAGCGGTTCGAAATACAGCCGGTCGCTGGTGTCATAATCCGTCGACACTGTCTCTGGATTGCAGTTGACCATGATGGTTTCGTAGCCATCTTCTTTCAGCGCGAACGCGGCATGGCAACAGCAATAATCGAACTCAATTCCCTGCCCTATGCGATTCGGACCGCTGCCCAGGATGATCACTTTCCTCTTCTGGGTGGGCGTGGCTTCATCTTCCTCGTCGTAGCAGGAGTAAAAATACGGCGTAAAACTTTCAAACTCCGCCGCGCATGTATCCACCAGTTTGTAGACTGGTCGCAGCTTGTGCTTCAGTCGCAGTTCTCGGATTTTCCCGGCTGTATCGGGCCCATCGATCCCCCACACGGCGGCGAGGCGCGCATCGGAGATGCCCATGCGCTTCACTTTGCGCAGCAATTCCGGCGCAATCGTGTCGTAGCTTGTTTCGCGCAGCTCGCCGACACAATCGGTGATCTCTTTGATCTGCTGCAGAAACCATGGGTCCATCGAGGTCATCCGGGCAACTTCGCGCACCGATTGACCACTGCGAAATGCATAGCGAATGTACGCCAGCCGGTCAGGATGAGGCGTGACCAGCCGCTGCGTCAATCGACGCGGCTCAATCACCTCCGAACCGATGGATTTACCGGTTTCCAGCGAGCGCATCGCCTTCATTAAGGATTCCTTGAAGGTTCTGCCAATGGCCATCACCTCGCCCACCGATTTCATCTGCGGCCCCAGGCCTTCATCGGTGCCAGGGAATTTTTCGAACTGCCACTTGGGAATTTTTACGACTACGTAATCGATCGTCGGCTCAAAACACGAAGGCGTTTTCTGCGTAATGTCATTGGGGATTTCATCCAGGGTGTAACCGACGGCGAGGCGCGCCGCAATCTTTGCGATTGGGAAACCCGTGGCCTTGGAAGCCAGCGCGGAAGATCGCGACACACGCGGGTTCATCTCAATCACGACCAGCCGCCCGGTCGATGGATGCACTCCAAACTGCACGTTCGAACCGCCGGTCTCCACTCCGATCTCACGGATAACTTTGATCGCAGCATCGCGCATTGCCTGATATTCGCGGTCTGTCAGCGTCTGCGCCGGCGCCACCGTGATCGAGTCGCCGGTATGCACGCCCATGGGGTCAACATTTTCAATCGAGCAGATGATGATGACGTTGTCGGCCAGATCGCGCATCACCTCCAGCTCGTACTCTTTCCAACCCAGCACAGACTCTTCGATTAAACACTCATGCACTGGCGAAAGATCGAGTCCCCGAGAAAGAATCTCCATCAGTTCTTCGCGATTGTAGGCAAGGCCGCCGCCGGAGCCGCCCAGCGTAAACGAGGGCCGAATAATGACGGGGAATCCGATCTTTCCGGCAAACTCCAATCCATCGCGAAGATTGTTCACCAGCGCCGACCGCGGAACGTCCAAACCGATGCGACGCATCGCGTCCTTGAACAGTAGCCGGTCCTCCGCCTTCTTGATGGCTTCCAGTTTCGCGCCGATCAACTCCACTTTGTATTTATCCAGCACGCCGGAATCCGCCAACTCCACGGCAAGATTCAGCGCGGTCTGACCGCCCACCGTAGGCAGCAGAGCAAACACGCCGGTGCGGTTGGCGTTCGTCAACATCTCCGTTTCAATGCGGAGGATTTCTTCCACATACTCCAGCGTCAACGGCTCAATGTAGGTCCGGTCCGCCGTGTCTGGATCGGTCATGATTGTGGCTGGGTTGGAATTCACCAGCACAACTTCATAGCCATCCGCGCGAAGCGCCTTGCAGGCCTGCGTGCCGGAGTAGTCGAACTCCGCCGACTGGCCAATCACAATGGGCCCGGAGCCAATGACCAGGATCTTCGTAATGTCATTTCTGCGTGGCATCTACCATCCGTTTCTATCTGTAAATCTCTCGACGATGACCAACCGCGACAACTAAAACAAGAAGCTCGTGATCGTGCAATTCGCATAACACCCGATAGTCGCCTACCCGGTAACGCCAGCGTCCCTTCAAGTCGCCCGCCAAAGCATGCCCGAATTGACGCGCATCCGCTGCATTCGCGATCTTGTCCCTCAAAAACCGCGTAATCAAATCGGCTGTTGGACGATCCAGCTTCGCCAGCTGCTTCTTGGCGGTCGCCGTAAAGCTAACTGTCCAGCCCAAGTTCCCGTCTCACTTCTTCGAGCGTGAAGGTTGGTTCATTCCTGCTAAGAATCTCGTCCGCCAGCAATGAGTCCTCGCGGTCCTCAATATATTGCCGAATCGCTTCCTTCGCGTAGTAACTTTTCGTGCGTCCGGTTTTCTTCGCCAGACGCTCCAGCCGTTTTTCCATTTCCGGTTCTAATCGCACGCCGAGCATGATTGCATCCCCCTGTTAAACAAGTTTAACGCTTCGGCGTATACGGAACCTATTCATGAAAATCTCACTTCTTCCACTCCTCCATCAACTTGCGGAAATCCTGGAAGAGATAATGCGAATCGTGCGGCCCGGGGCTGGCTTCCGGATGGTACTGCACGCTGAACAGCGGCAGGCTGCGATGGCGCAATCCTTCCAGCGTATTGTCGTTCAGGTCGATGTGCGTCAGGTCTACTTCGCTCTGCTTCAGCGAGTCGGGATCGACGGCGTAGTTGTGATTGTGGGCGGTAATCTCGACCTTGCCGGAACCGGTATGCTGCACTGGATGGTTGCCGCCGTGGTGTCCGAATTTCAGCTTGTAGGTTTTCCCGCCCAGCGCCAAGCCAATCAACTGATGTCCCAGGCAAATTCCAAACACGGGAGTCTTCCCCATCAGCCTGCGAATATTTTCCTGCGCATATTTCACCGGCTCCGGATCGCCCGGCCCGTTCGACAGGAACACTCCGTTCGGATTCAGCGCCAGCACGTCTTCGGCGGAGGTCGTCGCTGGCACCACTGTGACGCGGCAGCCATGCTGCGTCAGCATGCGCAGGATGTTGCGCTTGATTCCATAGTCATACGCAACCACGTGGAGATTCGCCTCGGGCATGGGTGCAGTCGGGCCTATCGCCAATGGATCTTCATTCGCATTCTGCGGGTCTGTCCTGTCCCATTCATAGCGGACCTTGGTCGTGACCACGCTGGCCAGGTCGGTCCCGTCCATCTTGCGAATGGCGCGCGCCTTCGCGATCAGCATCTCTGGATTGGTTTCCAGCGACGAGATGACGCCGCGCATCACGCCATACGTGCGTAGATGCCGCACCAGCGCGCGCGTATCGATCTCGGAAATGACAGGAATGTTGAACCGTTCCAGGTATTCATCCGCCACCAACTGCGAGCGCCAGTTGGAACTGACCGGCGAAAATTCACGGGTGACCAGGCCCTCGATATAGGGCCGGTTCGCTTCATCATCCGCATTATTCGTGCCGTAATTTCCGATTTGCGGATTGGTCAGGACAACAATCTGTCCTGCATAGGAAGGGTCGGTGAAGATTTCCTGATAGCCGGATAGCGAAGTATTGAAAACAACTTCGCCGTAGCACTCTGCCTTGGCCCCGTAGCCGCGGCCCTGAAAGATACGCCCATCTTCGAGCGCAAGTATGGCCTGCATCCTGTCTCCGCGGAGTGGATTTTATAAAGTTTAACAGAATCTTGCGCGTCACCCTGTGGAAGATCGGGCGTCCATTCCGGATTGCCTTCAGGCCCGTTCCCTACCGCACCACGCCCATGTCGTCCGCAGGCCAATACACAAAGGATGCCTTGCCATAAATCAACCCGCGATTCACCGGGCCGAAATCCCGGCTGTCGCTCGAAATCAGGCGATGGTCCCCCATCACAAAATATTCGTTTGCCGACAGAACCGTATTCGGATAGGAGCGTTCGTCTCGAAAGCGCATCGGAACATACAGCTCCTTCAGCGCCTTTCCATTGACGTACACCTGACCTTCTTCAATGTACAGTTTGTCTCCTGGCACTGCGATCACGCGCTTGATGTAGCTCTTGGAGGGATCCAGCGGATAGTGAAATACGACTACATCGCCACGATGGATCGGTTCAAAACGATACTCGAACTTGTTGATGAATAGCCGTTCCTGGTCCTGCAATTCCGGCATCATGCTGGTGCCTTCCACCCGCACTGGCTGGTACAGGAAGGTGATGATGAGAAAAGAAATCGCAACGGCAAACAGCAAATCGCGGACCCAGGTAGAAACCGCGAAAGGGGTCGCCGCAGGCTTCGCGCCTTCGGGTTTTACCTGTTCCATATTCTCGGGATCGCCCAAAGACAAATTCAAACCTCGTTTTGCATTTTATCTGGAACACCGCAATTTTGCTGTTCCGGCGCTCGCGGAAAGATCGGCCGCCTCCGAAAAAGCGACCCCTCCCCACGGGATTCGGAGAAATGCTCTAAGCTACATCCAACGTTCTATGAGAATTGCATTCTCTACGGGCCGTCCCGCCCACGTCGTCCTGCCCGCGAATCTGCTGTCTCAGCGCGGAATGAACGTCACCATCTTCACCGCCGCGTACCGCTCTCGCTTTCGAGATCTTGCGCCCGGCGTTGCTCTGCGATGGGCCCCTCAGTTCGTGCCATCCCTTCATTTCCTGACCGGCGTGCAGCTTCCGCGCCCCTGGCAACGCGCCGATACAGCTATCTATGACCATCTTGTGGCGATGCAGATGGAGTCTAGAAACGACCGGTTCGATCTCTTCTGGGGTTGGGCGTCGGGATCGTTAGCGTCTGCGCGCGCTGCACGTCGCCGTGGCGCCAGTTTTGTCCTGGATCGCGCCTGCCCGCATGTCGATGTTCAGCAGACCATGTTGCGGACAGAGTGCGATCGTCTCGGCGTGCGCTATCGAGCCGAGCCACCATGGTTCCGTGCTCGCCAGCTAGCTGAATATGACGAGGCCGACATCCTCCTGGTCCCGTCCAGCTACTCTCGAGCGTCCTTTCCTTCAGAGTTGCAATCGAAAATATCCATCGCGCCACTCTTTGGACGAGTGCCGTTGGAACAGGTCATCATTTCCTCCAACATGGTTCCTGTCCCCTCAGCAAAGACATACCCCGAGGGAGACCGAGCCTTCACATTCGGCACCGTCGGCGGACAACCCTTGCGCAAAGGCTTTTTCTATCTGCTGCGGGCATGGGAGCAACTGCAACTGCCCAACGCGAAATTGCTGCTTCGCACGGATGCCCGGCTCGACAGGTTTCCGGCGTTGCGGGATTTGCTGCGCAAGCTGCCGAATGTCGAAGTGGTCAAGTATGTGGAGAATATGAGCGACTTCTACCGTCGCTGCGACGCGTTTGTCTTCCCTACCATTGACGATGGATTTGGCATGGCCCTGCTGGAGGCCATGGCGCAGGGGCTGCCTGCGATTACTACAACCCATTGCGGGGCCGCGGAATTGTTCACGCCGGATCGGGACTTGATTGTCGTCCCAGCGCAAGATCCCGAAGGTCTGGCCCAGGCCATCGAGCGTCTCTATACTTCTGCCGATTTACGCCTTCGCCTTCGCGCCGGCGCGCTGCACGCCCTGCAACAGATTGAAGGCGATGGAGCGTACCAGCTTTATTCGAAGACGCTGGATCGAATCCTCGTCCTTGCGAGCGAGAAAAAGAGATAATCGCACATCGCTGCAGCCCGCGAAAGCTTCTTATACTGCCCCGCCCAACCGATGTCCAATCCTGGCGTACAGCTTCTGCACAACGGCCCTCATATCGAACAGGAAAAATGCCGCCACTGCCAATACCGCGCTTACTCCGAATCCGGCGACAAATTGCCATCGATACAGGTCCTGATAGGTGCGCGAAAGAATGACGCCCGAAATCAACAACCCGGCGCCGCACAGCGCCATCAGCCGATAGACATAGGTGAGGCGATGCTCTCCGGTGTGCGCGAACAGTTCCTGATTCAATCCGATGATGCGGACAATCTGGAACAACTCCACGCCGAACCATGTATACAGAAATCCAAGCTCTCCCAGCCAATGCACCATGGGCACCGCCAGGATGGCCAGCGCGATGTAACTGAAAAACATGATGCGCGCCAACTTCTCATGCGTGTTCGTCGAAAATTGGAACTGGAACTTATGTTCCTTCGCGCTCAACGTCATGGAAATAGCGGCCATCATCATGTAAGGAAAAACCGTAAACAACGCCGGTTTATGCAGCCAGATTGTCAGCAAGACTGGCGAGATAACCAACACGCCAAGATTGACGACCGGGATTGCCGAGAAAATAAGCCGCTCCGAATACGTGTACACCGCGGTCAGTTCGCGCCACTCCTGTCTTCCGAAAAGCCGCGTAATCTCCGGGCCCATGGCCTGTGTGACTGCATTCAGCATCTGCCGGCACATGGAGAAGATGGTCCGCATGACAGTAAACGCCACCACAACGAACGGTCCCGCTTCGCGCTGCAAGATCAGCACCGGAACTTCGTAGGAGAGAAACGTGCTCATGCTGATCAGGCCGAAGTAACTGCTCGGCCGCAGGATGGCGCCTGCCGCACTGCGGTCAAACAAGCCAATCTTAGGAAAAATCTCGGGCACCACGCCGCGAATATGTAGCAGTACCATCAGAATTCCAAGAACGTACACTGCGACCTGCAACCCCGCCAGCGCGGGAAAGGACCAGCGCATCCATGCGCCCGCTGAAGTGACCAATACCATCGTCAGCCGCAGTCCGTTCACCCATAACACGCCGGTGTGGGCGCGGCTCAAGACCATAAACATGCCGGTAAAGTAGCCGAAAAGCACGCCCAGCAAAACTTGCAGGGCCAGCAGATAGAGTGTCAGCGAGGTGACATGCTGGGAGAGTGTCAGGCGCAGCCAGTGCTGAACTGGAAGCGCGAAAACGACCAGACATAGCCCAGCGGCGCTGCCGAGAATTCCCACCAGCACCCGCAGCGAAGTGGACTGTTGCAGGTGATAGCGACCCAATTCGTGCCGCTGATAGCGGACCGTCAGGTCCTGCGTTACGTAGGTCTGGATGCCGAAGTTGAGCGTGCTGAGATACGCCACCGCGCCAGACAGCGCGATCCACTCCCCGTACAGCGTGGTGCCGTATCGATAAAGAAAGATGGGCGGCAGCAATAACTTCGTGATGAGGTTCACCACGTTCGAAGTCATCAGCGCGGCCATCACTTTGAGTATGCGTGTCAGTATGCCCATCCTAGGTCGCCCACGCTATGCCGCGTGCGCAAGCGCACACACGCCGAGATTTTCCACTGACCATGAAGACAATCCTGGAAGGACATACCCGTTGCAATCGCACAACGGTATTGTCGCAGAGTGGGCTTCGGAACAGTCAGCGAAGCGAATGTTGCAGGCGTTCCATTCGCTG
>JAJZIF010000166.1 GCA_021810735.1 Acidobacteriota bacterium | reverse complement strand
CACCGATACTCACGAACTTGAGCGGAGACCTTTGGTAGGGAATCCATAATTCAACCCTGGCATCCTTCTGAAATGCCAGCCTCGCCTCTCGCACCAAACCCAGCTTCCAGTTCCAAAGCTCGCGAAGCGGCCCCGCCGACGCCTTAGCTCCGGCTTTCAGAAACTTCTTCAGAAAACCGGTGCGATACGCACAGAAATCGTGCCACTTGCGCTCTGCCTCGGTGTCGGCGGCAAGCGGTCTAAGGCGCTCGACGTTCTCCGCGCAAGCAGTCCGGCGCTCCGTCCAATATTGGTCCAATGTAGTCGTCAATTCGCCCGACCCCACTCCAACGGAACCATTGTAGGACGGATTGATTCCCGATGTACTCACTTGAAGTGCCATACAACGCCTCTTCTGTTTTTGAGCGGATTATGGAGTTTCTACCGCTCAGGCGGCGCGCCCCAGTTCGTAACATACGGTCGGAACAATACAGCCAGCGGGAGCCGGTCCGGAATCCGGCCCGCTCGGTGGGCCGTCGAGAAGAGCGGCCAGACGGAAGATCGACTCGCTGCCGCAGACACCGCAGCGGCCCCTGGTGGAATTTGAGACGGTTTCACAGTTTTCGCAGTAGATGGCCTGCTCAACTGGAATGCTGACAAAATTGGGCTCCATACGGAGCATGGTCACATTGCGCATGGGGATTCTCCATCAAGACGAAGGGCAGCGAAATGCCGCCCTCCCCTGAATTGCGGCCCAGATCAGGCCACTTGCTGGTGGGTGTATGCTTCTCGCGCCTCGACGAGCCGCTTCAACATCGCGAGATTAGGTATGGTGTTGGTGGATGCGATCCTGAGTTCATTCATGATTGCGATGAATTGCGCCTCACCCGCCATTTCAGCCAAGGCATGAATGCGGTGAATACCTCGGGCTGCCGTCTCCATCCACTCGACAACGCTCCTTTGCCGCTCCGCATTGGGGATGGCCCTTGCGGTCCGACTGTGGCCCGCCCGTTTCAGGATCTCTGCATAGATCGGTGACCCCAGAAGCTGGCGGAAGCTCTCGATGGCAGAGGTGAGCTGATGGTCGATCGGACCACAGACATCCTCACGTTTGACGCTGTCGGGCGACGGTGGATTCGCAGATGCCGCAACGATCCCTGGCGGGAGCGCCCATTGCGGGAGGCTCGGTAAATGCTCCGGCCCTCCATGGTGATTGAGTGACACCCAGGTCTCCGCGAAGCGGTAGAGATACCTGCCCAGACCGAAGCAACTGCACGCACGCTTGAACGCCTGGGCATCAGCGCCGGTTACCGCGTTTTCCCGGTCGGCCCACTCCTCCCCGCTTCCGGTATGGCTGCCCAGCTTATGGATCGTGACGACGCTCGCGACCAGGACTTTGCCGGTCGGAATGATCCTGCCATCCTTTACGCGGCCCAGGGCCGATACTGTGGAGATGGTATAGGTTCGCGTCCAGCCGGCAGGAGTGAAGATCTGATTCAAACGGTCGGTGTAGGCGCGAGGGTCGGCAAAGGGGAGGATTGCGCCTCTCCTGCCATCGCGGGCTGTGCGCATGACCCGCCATTTGATCTCAGCGGGATCGAATGGAACCGCAAGCTGCGCGAACAGTTTCTTCTGCTCCTCCGCAGAGAACTTCGATGCTACTGCCATGCGTGTACTCCTTTTTCCCGATGAATCGGACGCGGCACAGAAACGTCGAGAGCGCATTAGGGGCGCTCTCAACCAGCCTGGCGTCTGCCAGCGCGACTCAATAGGGCACTTCCTGCCGGGTGATCTCTGATTCCGCATATTGGCCATCGGGGACAAAGCCATTGCCATTACGGTAGGCCGAGGATCCGGTCTCCCCCTCGGAGGTGTGTGCAGGCGACAGAAGACTGACTTCAAACACCACGATCTCTGTCCGATACCTTGTCTGTCCGGCCTCTTTGTCGTCCCAGCATCGGGTGCGCAGCGCGCCCTCAATGTAGATTCGCGATCCCTTCCTGACGTAGCCACGAATGATCTCGGCAACTCTCTGGTACCCGACCAGATGGTGCCACTCGGTTCTTTCCTGCCACTCACCGCGGTTATCCTTGAAGGATTCGTTGGTCGCAAGAGACAGATTGACGACAGTCCCGCTCCGCAGTTCATGGACCTCGGGGTCTTTGCCTGCGTGGCCCAACAGAATGACTTTATTGACGCTCTTTCCCATAGTCTTCTCCCATGCTCCATCCGATCGAGCCGTGCATGTACTCGAGTGCAAGTTCCCGATCGATCTCGGTGTAATGCCCATCGACATACCGGTAGAAGCGGCCTGTCGTCGCATCGATGTTCAGGTATCTGCGGGTATCGCGGTGCTTATAGAGCACGATCCCGCCGGCGTTTCCCATATACATAAATGCCGCGCAACGCCCGGGCGGAAGGATCGCTTCGAGAGGTTTCCAGTCGGGTTCTCGAACCTCTATCTCGAATTTCATGGGCAGCCTCCTGCAATCGCGGATGGTGCCACTGCGATATGCGCGTGCTTGCAGCCAACGCAGCAAAGAGCCCCGGCCGTCTTCCTTATGGCTTCGTCGAATCGTTCCGGGGTCCGCCGCAACTCCCCGGCGGAGGTGTAAAAGACCGGCGCGAGTGATCCTCGCAGCCGCCTGTTCTCTTCCTTCCATAGTTCGAGCGCCAATATGCCCTGGCGACCGCGAAAGAGCAGCGTCGATGCGATGACTGGACGCACGCTGCTTTCTAAATAGGTCAGCGAATGTTTTGAGATCGCCAGTTCATAAGTTCGTCCCACGCGCAGCATTTCGATTCGGACGAGTTCCGGCGCGATCACGATCGCGTGACGCCCATTACCGGAAAGTGAATCGATCGGTTGTAGCCAGGGCACAGGATTGCCTTCCGGATCGAGGTAAGCGCAGTAGCGTCCCAGATCTGCAACTGCGCCTCCGCACTCAGTGGCGCGCAGCACATATCGCTGGGCGAGGTGCTGGTGCTCGATCGATATTCCAGACTGACAGTAGATGCCGCGCTTTTCGAGCGCTTTGAGTGTGACCTGTGGAAGCGAAAGCCCGAAGCGCGCATAGCGTGACTCCTCGGGCTGCTCTCTCCGTGCGATGGTCCTGGCTGGTTGCGTGGCTGTGCTCATCGCGTTGATCTCCACTACGCTGGCTGGTTATGACGAATGGGTTGACCGAGTGCAGCGCGGATTTCCCCCTTGCTGCAGCCCGCCCAGCACTTATAAAAGCGTGGATCTTTGACCTGGATGGCCAGGTTGTCGCCGGACCGGTCGCGGCCAGCCTGTGCACAGGAGGGGCACTGCGCCCACAAGTTGCGGCTGCCCTTACGCGTGGTTCGGACATAATCCAGAATCCGGAACTCCTGGCTCCCTGCGAAAGAGACGCGGGGAGTGTAGGGGGCAGCGACGACTGGCTTGTACGCCTCAGGCAGAGTCATTCCCTGAATAAAGGTTTTGAGATCTTCCTCAGTCAGCTTCTTGACGCCATTCAGGTAAGCGAGCTGAGCCTCTGGTGTCAGTTCGGCTTCATAAAACCAGTAGCGCCGGTTCGACTTGCGATGCACGCCCAACGGTGCCCGGATAGCATTTCCATACTCGCCATCCTCCAGATGGTCCTGCTTCGGGAAGACCTCGATCCCTTCCTTAAGGCCACCGCCCTTGACCGGAACTCCAAGACGGAGTGCGAGGTTATAGATATAGATGCGGCATTCCGACGCCAACAGTGGGGTTCGAGCAAGGATCCAGAGATGACCACCACGGCGGGATTGCTCCAGCGCCGCGTCCACGCCGTCCTGCCTCAGCTCCCACTGCAACTGAAACAGCGCTTCGACCGCGCCGTCGAAATCGGCATCGATCGCCACCCACTTCGAGCGCTGGGTCCTGGGATTGATGGCATACAAATTGATCGTGATATCGCCGTTGAGATGCATCCGCACCACGCCGGAATCGAGGAGTTTTGGCTCCTTCGTGTACCAGTCCTGGGCGAGATAGTAGGGCGCTCGCCCATCCGGCACGGGCTTCGACGCCTGGATTCCATAGGCCAGGCGGTTCACGAACAGGCGCATGAAGTCTTCGGCTGTCTCTCGGCTCACGCAAAAGTGGGGATACATGGACGGACTCCTTTCTTCAGGTTGTGTGGTTGTATCCCGGGTCTGAAACTCGGTCAAATTTTTGGCGACTGTGCGGGTGGCTTCCAGAAGTCGAGGAACGCAGCCTCAGCCAATTCGCACTCCTCGAAGCAGATAGAGCAGTTTGAGAGGGCCCGACCCGAACTGTCGAGCCCAAGAGCAGAGAACCGGGAGCTTCCGCTCGTTCGGAGAACAAACGGCGCCGGATCTCGTTCAGCGTTGTGGCGATCTTTGTTTCAGGCTTTCGGAAACGGAAGCGTCCGACTATGCCTGACTTCCCGAGCAGGCTTCTGGTTGTAGGGAAAACTGGACCATTTCGTGCGGATGCCGGGAAAGGCCGCGACTTCAGCGAGGGCGTAACGGATGAAAAGCGAGCGTGTGCGGCTAGCGGATTGGCGCATGGGTATCCTCCAGGTTGTGAAACGAAGTTGATGTAGGAGTGGTGTGTCGGCGGGTGGGATCAGGCGTGTGCGGGCTGCATCTGGGCGAGCAGGAGGCCCGGTTGTTCGACGTAGCTGAAGAGCTTGTACTCAGAAAAGACGTGGTCGAATTTGTCTGAGCTGAAACGGTCCTCGCATTCCTCGAAGGACAGCATGTACCAGTTTTCACGCTGCCGGTCGAAGATATAGACTGCACCAGACTCCGGGTTATCGGGCGCCATCTGCAGGAGCATGACGCCCTTCGGCGTCTGGATCCAGCGGGTGGCGATCGCTTCACCGAGGTTGAGAAAAGCGGCCACGGTATGTTGAATGGTGTCGTTGGCGCAGTTGCGCCAGTCGAATAGGTGATATACGGACATCTTTCCCAGACTGCGTTGCATGGAACTCTCCTTCCTTCTGTGTTGGTTTGTTGGTTGGTAGCACGGTGCGTCACCCGGCATTCCGGGTACGGAATGTAAGGAACCACACACGAGCAAGCGAGGCGAACAGGCCGAAGAACAGCACTGCGAATATCGCCGCCACGAGTGGACTGGCGAGGGAAGACCGGTACGCTGAAGGACCCGCAACGACCAGCGTGCCGGTATCGAAGCCTGTCAGCAATAAGGAAATTGCAAACCGCCGGATGAATTGGCGGGAGAAAGTAGGGGCGACTACGGCGCGTGTCGGAGCCATAGAACGTGCATCAGGCATGAGGCTTCTCCTTCAGATATGGGTTGGGTTAACGGTCAGAGGGTGGCAGGACAGCGAGCGGAATCCCCGCCGGGCATGAAAACGGGCGAAATTATGGGAGTTGAATGGGGTGGCTCAACTCCCGAAGCCGTAGGCGGGACTGCCTGAAGGCAGCGGTCGGGTGGGGTGGTTGGCGGGACAATTCGGCGGGATGAACGCTACAGAAACCGGCGGTCAGATGTTGTATCTCTACTCAGCAGCAAAGAATTCGTGGCATGCTGGCGCGATTACTTTCTGGCACGGAGGACCTTCAACGAACTGCGAACGGCTGCTGAAGGTGAAGCGAAATGGCGAAATATCCGCAGAGGAATGACGCTGCCCTGCGGATGCTGCTTCGGTTGGAGAATACCCGAGGGCGCTATGGTCGAGCGCTCAGGTGCATGACTTCGAAGCGCTTCCTTGCCGTTGATGACCTCTAACAGGTCCTGCAATTGTCCCGCACGGAGACGTAAAACGGTCCGCAGGCTAACCGAATACTTTCCTCCGCAGTGCTGCATGCGTTCCTGAGATCTCCTGGCTGGAGGTATCTCTCAGCCCATTCAAAATAAACTCGACCGCGTACGGTCGCGTTTCTGAGCAGCGGTAATTGCAATTTTCTTTTCTCCTGTATTCTGTTGAAATTAAAATTCCATCTCTCGATGAGCGACGAGCGAGACATCTTCACTCCGGCTTCGGATCTGCAAACAAAGCGGAGTCGCCGCTGTCTGGGCCGCCATCGCATCCCGGAGTTCTAGCACGACGCATGAGTCATCCATCGCTTCCTATGCATCGCGGTGTGCATCCTTGCGTGCTTTCACCTATCGACAATCCACGGCCAGCATCCATCAGCTGCGGTACTTGGCCGTGTATTTTTCAGCCTTTTCAAATTACATTCGCCAAACCACCGCAATCACACCTACACACAGGGGATAGTCAGAATGCATCTTCAAGATTCCTGGGGAGATATGAGCCTGTGGATCAGTTCAATCGCGTGGCAACAGGAAGGCAATGCGATCAGCGCAGGAAGGCAAACGGTTCATCATGGAAGCAACGCACAGGGTCGGAAATGAATCGCGCGACAACGACAGAGAGTTGGCAAATTCGATGCCATACGATGCCAAGGAGCACTCAAATCCGTAGCGCTCGGTTGAGCGCGAAGCACTGGAATATAGAAGCAAATCAGGCAGCGAGAAACTGTCGGAAGGAGAGAACGTCGCTCGACGAAGAGTTGGTCAGGATCCTCGCATCGAGAAGATCCGACTGGAATGTCTTGCTGATCGCGAAACCAATTCGCTTGCCGACATTCCTCATTTCGACGGCCAGGACATAGAGGATCTCAGGATTGGGAGTCAGATATAAGACGGCATCGGTGCTTTGCTCCGCGTTGAAAACCTCCCTGAGTTCTTCATAACGGGCCGTTCCCTTCAATGTTCTTTCAAACTCAATCGCAAGGGTCTTCGTCCTGTCTTCGAGCGAGATTTCAACCAATGCATCGAAGTCCTTGGTGGTCCCAAGGCCATAGACCAGGTTCTTCGAAGTGATCTCGAGCTCCGATTTCCAGGATTGAAGAATCCCTTTTTGCGCGAGAGCCAGCCGAATCCCGGTCAATTCGATCGAATGAAGGATCTGAGAAATTCGCACAATCTCTTTCGTAGTGGAGGGAAGGGACAGCAGAGAGTGGCCGCGGGATTCCAGAAATTCAAGACCGAGCGAGGTAATGGCAAAGATCGGCTGTGAAACAAAACGGTCGTACCGTACTCGCTGAACCAGCCCTTCTTTCTCCAGGCGCGTGACTCTCCAATGCACAGATCGCCGGTCATGTTCCCTGCAATCGACGAAAGAGAGCGAGCATATCTGGTCGAAAGTAATGGCCCGTGCATTGCGGATGTCGAGTAAAAGCGGAACGTCCCGCTCTTCTGAAAGCACGATGTAGCCCTTGCGATGTCTCATGAGGCCACCTCCAAAGCGTTCACCGCAAGAGCGAAGTGGTGGCCATCTTCCGTAATCATCCAGCGGCCAAGGTCACTTTCTACCCAATCGCCGGCGCTCATCAAAAGGACTGCTTCGTAGCGCTGCCCCCTGGAGCTGATCGAAATCGCCTGCACTCCAGACGATTTCCAATCGGACAAATTGAAGTCAATCCGACCGTGCGCCGTCTCTTTGACGGCGATTAAATATCCATCGGGAGTGCAGTGATTCGCCGGATGAGAGAAGAGCAGATGCGTTCGGCCATCGAAGATTCTGGGACCATTGGATAGGAACGTTCTACCGATCGCCCTATGTGGGAACTCCGGATGGAAGCCGCTGCGCTGATTGAACCGGACTTGTCCGGGATGGATCCAGCAGAAGCGGAGCCTTCTTCCATATCTCAGGCCGGCAGAATTGAACCAGGCTGCGCTCCGGCGAAAGCAGTAGGGATCACTGCGATTCGCCGAATGCGCCGCCCACCAGTTCGATCCGAGGCTGATTATGCGGACGTAC
>JAJZIF010000165.1 GCA_021810735.1 Acidobacteriota bacterium | reverse complement strand
GATGATAGGGTAGACGCCTTCGCCAAAGAGGCGGGAAATGTTGGAGTCGGCATAGGATGCGCCGAAGCGCTTGCCGTAACCTGACCAGCCGGTTCCATAGCCGGGATAGATGTCTTCCTGCTGCTCGAGGCCGGCGACGGCAGCGGCGACACCGAGGATGAAGGGGTCGCCCATGGTACGGAAGGTGAGCCGCATTTTGAGCTTGGGAGTCAGCGGAGCTGGATTGGGCACATAGCTCGTGAAGAAATTGGGGACTATCCCGAGAACGCGCTGCTTTTCTTCCTGGTGGACTTGCTGAGTGGCGAGATGGACCGTCGAACCGTAGACATGTACGGTGGTGCTGGCCTTGGGCAGCGGAATCTCGGTGATGGAGAGGCGGTAAACCTCGCCCTGGCCCAGAACGACGAGCGGCGAAGTAGCGGTGAGGTAACCCTGTGCAGAGGCCTGAACGTGGTAGGTTCCAGCATTGAGGCCGGTGATGCGGAAGTTGCCCTGGGCGTCAGTTTTGCCGGCTATGGCCTCGGTCAGGCCCGAACCAAAGATGCGAAGGGGTGCGTTAGGCAGGGGCTGGCCCTCGGGATTTTCGAGGGTTCCGGTGATGACACCTGTGGGTGTGGACTGCGACGCAGAGTTTTGCACAACGCCGGGAGCGTTGGGCAGCGCTGCGAGATTCACCGCCGGCTGCGCGTGCAGTTGCCAGGGAACTGCAAGCAGCAGGATAAAAATTGGCCACAAAGCACGGGAAAGAAAGGCCTTGTGACAAGTCGTGCAATCAGTGCTTCCTGGGGCGCACGAACGAAGGGCTCCGGGGAGTTCACGAAACATATCCGTTAGATGCACGAGAAACCGGTTGGTCACCGCATTTTTTTGTAGTAAGTCCAGTGTTTTCAATTATGTCGAGATTGTCATGGATGTCGGGTTTGTCATTTTGCTTCTGTCATTCCGGGATAGAGACGCGTGGGGGCGGTGAGCGGAGCGGCGGCTATCCGACGGCAGCAGCGGCGATATTTTTGAGAGGATGGAGCGGGTTGCGGGAATAGCAGAGCGAATTCAATGGGAGATTCGATTCCTGAGGCGGAGTGAAATCATCCAAAGCCAGGGACCGTCACAGAAACACAGGAAAACATCCGGAGGTGGAATGGAATACGTCAATCTTGGCTCGACAGGACTGAAGGTTTCGCGGCTTTGCCTGGGCACGATGACTTATGGCTCAAAGAAGTGGCGCGAGTGGGTGCTGGAAGAGGAAGAAAGCCGGCCATTTATCCAGCGAGCGCTGGAAAGCGGAATCAACTTTTTCGATACGGCGGATGTGTATTCGCTGGGCGTGAGCGAGGAGATTCTGGGGCGGGCTTTGAAGGATTTTGGTCCGTCGCGGGACAAGGTGGTGGTCGCGACGAAGGTCTTCAATGCGATGGGGGAGGATCCAAACCACCGGGGGGCTTTCGCGGAAACACATCATGCATGCGATTGACGACAGCCTGCGGCGGCTGAAGACGGATTACGTGGACCTGTACCAGATACATCGGTTTGACCCGACGACTCCGATTGAGGAGACGATGGAGGCGCTGAACGACGTGGTGCGCGCTGGCAAGGCGCTGTATATCGGGGCGAGCTCAATGTATGCGTGGCAGTTTCAACGGATGCTGCATGTGGCGGACCAGATGGGGCTGGCGCGATTCGTGACGATGCAGAACCACTACAACCTGGTTTATCGGGAGGAAGAGCGGGAGATGATTCCACTGTGCCTGGAGGAAGGGATCGGACTGATTCCGTGGAGCCCGCTGGCGCGTGGATTTGTGATGGGCAACCGGGCGCGGGGCGGCAAGGGCGAGACGATTCGAGCGAAGACAGATGACTTTGCGCAGGGCCTGTACTATCGCGACTCGGACTTTACGGTGGTGGAGCGCATCACCGAAGTAGCGAGGAAGCGCGGGGTAAGCAATGCGCAGGTGGCGCTGGCGTGGATGCTGGACAAGCCGGGGATTACGGCACCGATCATCGGCGCGAGCAAGATGGCGCATCTGGACGACCTGCTGGGCGCGCTGGATGTGCATCTGGACGAGGATGAGGTGAAGGCGCTCGAGGAGCCGTATGAGCCGCATCCAGTGCTGGGCCACAAGTAGGTGCCGGCCGCAGCGGCACACTCGCCTCCGGCGGTGCTGGCCGCACGGGCGCACGCGCCTCCGGCGGTGCTGGCCGCACGAGCGGACGCGCCTCCGGCGCAAGTCGGGTCCTCGCTGGATATGAAGGTGAAATGCCATGGGGCTGCTTCGGCAGCCCTTTTTGTTAAGGTGAGGGTGACGAAGTTCCCCGAAAATGGCTGAAATATCGCAGAAGACAAGGCTCAGGCAGATTTTCCGTCCGTGGCTGCTGTGCGCGGCGGTGGCGGCGGCGTTTGCCGTATTTGTTCCGTTGGCGGTGTTTGGGGATGACCTGGCGGTGCTGCTGTATGTCTTTCTGTTTTTGCCTTTTGGCCTGTCGGTGGTCCTGATTGGCGGCCTTGTATTAGTGAAGCGGCATGCGCTGGCAATGCTGGTGGCCGCGGTGATTTTTTGCGGAGTGACGTGGTTTCTGTTCAAGAACACGTCTGCTGTTCAGGATACGGCGCGATGGTTTCTGTACGGCAAGAGCTATCAGCGAAGGGTGCTGGCGGAGCCGCAAGAGGCGGGGCAACTGAAGCACACGGTCTGGGACGCGTGGGGTTTTCCTGGCGCGGGAGTTACGACGGTATACCTGGTTTATGACCCGACAAATTCACTGACACACGCGGCCAAGACGCACGCGGCAGGAAGGTTCGCGGGGATTCCCTGCTCCGTGCCCGCGGTGAGGCGGCTGGCGAGCCAGTGGTATGCGGTGGAGTTCTATACGGGGCAGAGCTGGCATTCCTGCCGCTGAAGGTGCCGAATTTTTCCGGCCGGTCCGGATTTCTCGACGTCGTGTGCCTGCACACCCTGAAGCCGCGAGGCGGGATCCAGGATGCGCAGGCGATGCGCTACTGGAGGGTGAAGTGGAACTTCGCTCTCTTGTGATTGACGGTGACCTGCACCTGGTACTGGCCCGGCATCAATTTGACGTTGTTGCCGAAGTGGGTGGTATCAGCGCCCTTACCCTTGACGTGCATGCGGGCAACGGGAAGGTTCTTCCAGCCGCCGTTGGAAACCAGGCGGTAGCGAATCTTGACGTTGGCGCGCTCGACTGGATGACCGTCCCTGCTGATGAAGGCCACCATGTGGTGATTGGGCTGCATGGGGCCGTCGACGGCCTCGGGCTTTGCGCCGCCATCGTAAGCCATGGCAGCGTCAGTACCCATGAAGGACTCAGCTGGCAGAACCTTCAGGGTAATGGAATACTTCCCTGCCTTGGCTGTCTGGCTGATGTTTTGACCGTGGGCGGCCAAGGGTAGAAACAGGCAGGTGAGAGCGACCGCCAGTGCCGCGGCGAGCGGCAGGCGAACAAGATTTTTGGATTTCGTCATAAAACTCTCCGTGACACTGGAATGCGACAAGAAATCACTCTCCAGGGGATCTGGATTCGCTGACTGGAAAGTCCGCACTGCTTGCAAAGCGGGGGGTAGCTTCTTGCCTCGTTGCTTGGATGCTGTTGAGAGGAAAGAAGATGGAAGGTGAAATGGAGGATTTTTGGGAGATTGGGATCGAGGACAAGCGGCCAAGGTAGATTCCCTGGGGATTGCTTCGGGAGGGTGAGCCCATCCTCGCGCAGCGGATGGCGGGAGGATGGGCCCGAGTGAGGTGCGTCAGGCGACGATGGTTGGTTCAGGCTCGAGAACCTGCAGGTCGAGGGGCAGCTCGGCCTGCCAGTCGGTGTTCTGCATTCTGGCAAGGGCGAGCCTGAGGCGCGAGTTGACGCAAGGTTCGGTGGTGACGACGAAGGGCAGGCTGTCTTTGCCGAAGCCGGAGCGCTGGAAGAGAGAGTCGATATTGATGCCCTGGGCGGCCATGGCTCCGGCGATTTCCGCGACGATGCCTGGGCGGTCTTTGACGACGAAACGGACGTAGTGGCGGAGTTCGAATTCGCCGGTGACGGAGGCCGGCACGGCCTCGCCCGCGCGAGGAGCAGTTCCCGCGGCAAGGGCGCAGAGATCGGAGACCACGGCGACGGCGGTGGGGTTACCACCTGCTCCGTGGCCGGAGAAGACGACGTCGCCGCCGTACTGGCCGGTCATGAGGACCATATTTTCCGTTCCGCGGGACCAGGCGAGCGGCGAGCTGAAGGGCACGAGCATGGGAGCGACGAGCGCGACGAGTTTGCCGTTGCGGAGGTCGGCGCGGGCAACGGGGCGGATGGTGCAGTTGAGGTCCTTTGCGTAGGCGAAGTCGATGGCGCCGACCTGGCGGATGCTCTGGCAGGCGATTTCCTCTGGGGAAACGTCGACGCCGAGGGCGAGACGCGCGAGGATGACCAGCTTGGAGCGGGCATCGAAGCCGTCGACATCTTCGGTAGGATCGGCTTCGGCGTAGCCGCGGCGCTGGGCCTCGGCGAGCTCGTCGGCGTATTCGCCACCTTTCTCCATGCGGCTGAGGATGAAGTTGGAGGTGCCGTTGAGAATGCCTTCCATGCGGGTGACCCTGTCGCCGGCGAGGCCGTGCTGGAGGCCGGGAATGACGGGGATTCCGCCCGCGACGGCGGCGCCGTAAAGCAAGTGGCCGCCTTTGTGGCGGGCGATAGATTCGAGTTCGACACCGTGCAGGGCGATGAGTTTTTTGTTGGCGGTGACGACGGACTTGCCGGCCTGGAGGGTACGGCGAACGCAGTCGTGGGCGGGATGGAGGCCGCCCATCAGCTCGACGATGACATCGGCGTCTGAAGTAAGGACGCTTTCGAGGTCCTCAGTCCAGATGACGGAAGGCAGCCAGTCGACACGCTTACGCGCGACATTGCGGTTATAGACGTGCGTCAGGGTGAGGCCGGGGACTTTTTGTTCGGCAAGGATGCGCGCGGCCGAGGCGCCTACGGTTCCGAATCCAAGGATGGCGACTTTCAAGGGCAAGGAGAACTCCCAGTGTGTTCGAGAAAGATAGTTTCACTATAGGGCAATCGGTGCGCGGTGGAGGTTAAGCTCCGGTTGCCATGAGTTTTCGGGTTGCTCTTTTTGTACATGATGACAGACACTTCCAGTGATGCCGAGACGCCAATCTGCCGGTGAAAGCGCAACGAAGAAGATCCTGCCGCCCGTGGGACGGCCGGTGAGCCTGAAGATTCTGGGCGAGTATCTGGATCTTTCGCCCGCGACGATATCCCTTGTGCTGAACGATGCTCCGGGGGTGAAGTCGATCCCGCAGGAGACGCGGGACCGCGTGATTGCGGCGGCGAAAAAGTTTGATTACCGGCCAAGCTTTTATGCGCGGTCACTGCGCGGGCGGCGGAGCTTTTACGTGGGTGTGCTGGTGCCCGAGCTGAGCGATGGTTACTCAGCGCACGTGATGGACGGCATTGAAGAAGTGCTGATTGAGGAAGGCTACTTCTACCTGACGGCGAGCCATCGGCGGAAAGCGGATTTGATTGAGGAATATCCGCGGATGCTGCAGGACCGATCGGTGGAGGGCTTCATTGTGATTGACACGCTGCTGGAGCATGCTCCTACGCTGCCTACGGTGGCCGTGGCCGGACACAGGAAACTGCCGGGTGTGACAAACATAACCCTGGACCATCACAGGGCGGCGGAGTTGACATTGCGGCACCTGTTCCAGCTGGGGCACAGGCGCATCGCATTCATGCGGGGACGGGCGGCGAGTTCGGATTCGGCGGACCGCTGGAAGAGCCTGATGGCGGTGGCCAAGGAACTTGGGCTGGAAGTTCCGCAGGAGCTGGTGATGCAGGTGGAAGGCGGGGTTTCCAGCCCGGAGCTTGGATTGCCGATTACGCATAATCTGCTGCGCAGGACACGGGAATTTACGGCGATTGTGGCGTTCAACGACCTGGCGGCAATCGGGGCGATCCGGGCGCTGCGCGAGCAGGGACTCTGTGTGCCGGAGGATGTATCGGTAGTGGGCTTTGACGATTTTGAGTACGCGGCGTACCACTCGCCGAGCCTGACGACGATACGGCAGCCGCTGCACAAGATGGGCAACATGGCGGCGCGGCTGCTGCTGGGGCGTATTCGCGGGCAGGAGGGCTTCGAACAGGAAGTGGCGATTGTGCCGGAGCTGGTGATTCGCGAATCGACGGCTCCCCCGCCGACGCGACGAAAGAAGCGGTGACGCAGGCTGCTTCCTTCACTCAGGAAAAAACATCTTTGCGAGTTGTCCCAGTGATGGGTTACCATGCCGGACGGTGACCGCGAACTACCGTGCTCAATCGATTTTGCTGGCACCACGAATTCATCTGCTTCATGGAACAGCGAAAGACAGGGTTGGGGGTAATTGACTGCTGACTGTCTCGCGATCTGGAGGATTTGCTTATGAACCGGCGCCAGTTTTTGATCAACAGTTCGCTCGCCGCGATGGGCGGGATGACGTTTTCACGCTATATGCTCGGGGCGCAAATACAGTGGCCTCCGCATGGGCCGGCGCTGCCGCCGCCGGGAAGCATTTCCGAGGCAGAGATCAAGGCCGCACAATTTCCGAAGGATTTTTACTGGGGCACGGCGACAGCGGCTTACCAGGTGGAGGGTGCGTGGACGGCGGACGGCAAGGGCGAGTCGATCTGGGACCGGTTTTCGCATGTGGTGGGGAACATCAAGGGCGGCGACACCGGCGATGTGGCGTGCGACTCGTATTACCGGTATCCGGAAGACATTGCCATCATGCAGCAGCTGAACCAGAAGAGCGTGCGGTTTTCGGTTTCTTGGCCGCGGATTCAGCCTCTGGGCACGGGCAAGGTGAATCAGAAGGGATTGGATCACTACAGCAGAGTGGTGGACGCGATGCTGAAGGCGAATCTGCGGCCGATGTGCACGCTGTACCACTGGGATTTGCCACAGGCATTAGAGGATCAGGGCGGATGGCCGAATCGGGACCTCTACAAGCACTTTGCCGATTATGCCGGGATAGTGACGAAAGCGCTGGGCGACCGAGTGGACACGTGGGCAATCTTTAACGAGCCGTGGGTGTTTACGTTCCTGGGGTATGGGATTGGGATTCATGCGCCGGGGCTGACGGGGATCGATCGGTTTCTGAAGGCGGCACATACGGTGAACCTGGCGCAGGGTGAGGCGTACCGGGCCATGCGGGCGGTATCGCCGAAGGCGAAGCTGGGGACGGCGTTCAGCATGTCTCCGGGCGCGCCGGCGACGGACAGCCCTGAGGATATTGCCGCGGCGAAACGCTTCAACGCGATCAACAATGTCTACTTTCTCGATACGGCGCTGTACGGGCGCTACCCGGATGCGTTTGTGGGTGGGATTCCATACAAGGAGATGGGCTTCCAGGAGGGCGACGGCGAGATCATGAAGGCCAAGCTCGACTGGATGGGCATTAATTATTACAACCGGCACATTGTGTCGTATGCCAAGGGCGCGGAGTTTGGCGAGAACTTCAACGCCGTGATGCCGCACCGGGGACCGATCACCTACAACGGCTGGGAGGTGTGGCCGCGCGGGATGTACGACATTGTGATGCAGATGTGGAAGACGTACAAGCTCCCGATTGAGATCACGGAGAATGGATGCGCGTACTCGGATGCTCCGCTGTCGAATGATCCGGAGCGGGTGCCGGATGCGCGGCGGACAACGTTCTACCGCGAGCACCTGGCCGAGCTGGCGCGGGCGATGCGGGACGGGGCGAAGGTGCGCG
>JAJZIF010000164.1 GCA_021810735.1 Acidobacteriota bacterium | reverse complement strand
ATGACTCTCCCATCTGGCTTCCTCCACAAGTTGAGCAGAGTCGAATCGGATACGTGCTCCGGCAACTTGATCTCTCTATCGTGCAAACGGAAACACTCATTGGAAAACTCAATCAAGCCCAAGCTGGGTTATTGCATGATCTATTAACGCTCGGTTTGCCGGGATTAGCTAGGGGACTGCTGAAGCGCATAGTTGGAGATATATGTGAAACATACGCCGGCGGCACCCCACCGCGTTCGGCCTCCGGGATGTATGGGGGCGGCATTCTTTGGGTTAAGTCAGGTGAACTCGGTAAGGGCAGCATTACATCTACCGAGGAGACAATTACCGAGCTTGGCTTAGCCGCATCATCAGCCAAATGGGTGCCCGCCAATGTGCCACTTGTTGCGATGTACGGTGCCACTGCAGGCGCCGTGGGCTGGCTAACAGTTAAAGCCACGACAAATCAGGCAGTGCTTGCCTGCGCGCCCAAGTCTTCAGCTATTGATGCACGGTGGCTGTATTGGCGATTGCGATTCGATTCGGACAAGTTGATTTCTGCAATACAGGGATCAGGACAACCGAATCTCAACAAGGGTTTGGTTGACCGGCATGCAGTAGATATCCCTCCGACTCCCGACGAGCAGTCTGAAATAGCATCAATCCTAGATGCGGCGGAGGCTGAAATTCTTGCTCAGCGCGCTTATTTGCAAACGTTGCGGTCAATAAAAGTAGGTCTGACTGACGACCTGCTCACCGGTCGCGTACGTGTTCCGGATGAATTGGAGATGGCGTGATGCCACCCACCGCCCCTCCGAACCCGACCTGGCTGTACCGCTTGGTGCATGTGGACAACCTCGCCACGTTGTTGACTCGGGGAGTGCTGCACGCGCCGCATTCGACACCGAACGATGGCCTGCCCTACCGCACCATCCACAATGTAAGCGTACAGGCGAGTCGCCACGTCAGGCAGATTCCCTGCGGCCCGGGCGGGACCATCCACGACTACCTGCCGTTCTACTTCGGCCCGTTGTCGGTGATGCTGCTCAATCTCAAGACCGGGCGGGTGGCTGGTTACACAGAGGGCCAGGAGCCGCTGGTCTATTTGCTGACCACGGCGCAGGCTGTCCAACAGGCGGGATGCCGGTTCGTATTCTCCGATGGGCACGGACTGGCGGGATTTACCGATTGGTACGACGATCTGGCTCGGTTGACCGAGGTGGACTGGGACATCGTTCAAGCAAAGTGGTGGCACGACACCCCAGAGGACAACGACCGGCAGCGCCGCAAGCAGGCCGAATTCCTGGTCTGGCAATCGCTGGACTGGTCCCTGATTCGTGGCATCGTGGTACTGAACGCTGCAATGCAGCAGCGTGTCGAAAACATACTGAACCAGTTCCCGCAGCGGGCGCGACCCCAGGTCGCCGTCAAGCCGGGATGGTATTACTAGAGGAGAGCGTTCGATGATCCAACTCACCCGGGGGAACTTGCTGGAGGCACCAGCCGAAGCGCTGGTGAATACCGTCAATTGCGTCGGCTACATGGGCAAGGGCATCGCCCTGCAATTCAAGCAGGCCTTCCCGGCCAACTTCAAACATTACGAGGCGGCTTGCCACGCTGGCGACATGGTGCCGGGCAGGATGATGATCCATGATAACGGCGGCTTGGTGAATCCGCGCTACATCATCAACTTCCCGACCAAGCGGCATTGGAAGGGCAAGTCGCGCATCGAGGATATCGAATCCGGCCTGAAGGCGTTGGTGGCCGATGTGCAACGGCTGGGTATCCGCTCCATCGCGGTGCCGCCGCTGGGCTGCGGTCTGGGCGGGCTGGAATGGCGGGTGGTGCGGCCGATGATCGAGCAGGCGTTTGCGGGTCTGCCGGATGTGCAGGTGTTGCTGTTTGAGCCTGCGGGGGCTCCGGAAGCCAAGGCAATGCCGGTACGGACGGAGCGGCCGCACATGACACCGGCGCGAGCCTTGTTCATAAAACTGATGGATGCCTACTCGGCGCTGGACTACAGCCGTACCCTGCTGGAAGTGCAGAAGCTCGCCTATTTCCTGCAGGAAGCTGGCGAGCCCCTGCGACTGAACTACAAGGCCGGGCATTACGGCCCCTACGCCCCCAACCTCAACAAGGTGCTGGAGGTGATGGAAGGACATTTCATTCGCGGCTACGGGGACAGCCAGAAGCCGGATGCCGAGATCGAGTTGTTGTCGGGCGCCGTCGACGAGGCTTCGATGTTCCTTGCTGACAAGCGGGATTCCTTGGCCCGTCTGGATCAGGTTGCCGACCTGATCGAGGGATTCGAAACGCCCTATGGCATGGAATTGCTGGCCACCGTGCACTGGGTTGCGCATTACGGCGGTCGTCAGGGCGAAGCACCGGCGGTCGATATGGATGCCGCCATCGACGTGGTTCACGCGTGGAACCCACGCAAGCAGAACATCTTCAAGCCGGATCATATCCGCGCGGCCTGGATGCAGCTGGCGCAGCGGGGCTGGATGCACTGATTCCCGCCTCGAAACGGGGCGGTCCGTAGCAGGCGGGGGGGCGAATGGTTTACGGCAGCGAGAACAACAAGATCGAATGGGAAGGCCTGCTGGTCGAACAGCCCTTCTGCCAGCAGCTCGAAAAGATGGGCTGGCAATGGCTGACAGGTGACACCGATGTCCCTGAACTCACCGAGCGCGCAAATTTCCGTGAGGTGCTGCTGAAGGATCGGCTGGCCAAGTCGCTGCACAAGATCAACCTTGGCCCGGACGGGCAGCCCTGGCTGGATGACGCACGCATCGAACGGGCGATTCGCCAACTGGAACTGACCGCTGGCCTGCGTTTGATGGAGGCGAATCGGCAGGTTACCGAACTGCTGCTCAAGGGCACGGTGACCGATGGTTTGCCCGGATGGGACGCCGGTCGCCAGCAGCCGCTGCGCTACATCGATTTCGACCACCCGGAAAACAATGACTTTCTGGTCATCAACCAGTTCAAGGTGCAACTGACCAGCGGACGAGGCCACATCATTCCGGATGCAGCCCTGTTCGTGAACGGCATCCCGTTGGTGGTGACGGAATTCAAGAGCCCCGGCATCGAGGCGCCCATTGCCCAGGCGATCAACCAGCTGCTTCGCTACACCAATCAGCGCAAGGAGCTCTACCCCGAGCAATACACCGAAGACGAAGGGGCCGAGCGGCTGTTCCATTCCAACCAGTTGCTGATCGCCAGCAATTTCTTCGAGGCCCGCGTGGCGACCATCGGTGCCCCGCCCGAGGTCTATCTAGAATGGGCCGACACCAGCCCGGTGCCGATGTCGCAGGTGGGAGAGGAAGTCGGGTTGATTCCGCGCACGCAGGAAATTGCCGAAGCCGAAGCGGCGGCATCCACCGAACTGCGTGCGCTCGGGCCGGAGCAGGCAGTTCGGGCCGGTACGCCGTTGTTCTATCGGCAGGAGGATACCGAGACGTCGGCCGACACCGCGCAATCCGCAGCGCCAGTCGCCTCCAGCAAGGGACTGGCGAGCCAGCAGATACTGGTTGCCGGCATGTTGCGCCCGGATCACCTGCTGGACATCATGCGCAATTTCACCCTGTACCAGTCGGGTGAAGGCAGGACGCGCAAGGTGGTGGCGCGCTACCAGCAGTTCCGCGCCGTGCACAAGGCCGTCGAGCGCCTGAAAACCGGCCGCAGTCGAATAGCGGGCGCGGAACGGGATGAACGCGGCGGCATCGTCAGGCATACGCAGGGTTCGGGCAAGAGCCTGACAATGGTGTTTCTGGTGCGCAAGATGCGCACGCTGGGCGATCTCCGAAAGTTCAAGATCGTGGTGGTCACGGATCGCAGTGATCTGGAGAAGCAGCTGCGCGAAACAGCCTCTTTTACCGGCGAGACAGTGCGCGCATCAGAAAGCGACAAGCAACGCAGGGAATCGGCGACTGCCGCAACACAGCGGATTTTGAGTGAGCAATCCCCCGATATCGTGTTCGCCATGATCCAGAAATACCAGGATCAGGAAGCCCGACGCGAGGCGGACAAGATCAAATTGACCATCGCCCGCAAGGAAATCCGCGTCGCCGAGCAGGGTGAAGACAAGGTTCCGGAACGTGTCGAGGAAATCAAACAGGTCACTTTTGAGGAAACCATCCAGTTCGAACAGTTCCCTGAGCTGAACGACTCGGAGAACATCCTGGTGCTGGTGGATGAGGCGCACCGTTCCCATACCCGGACGCTCCATCGGAACCTGCACAAGGCGCTGCCGAACGCTGCCATTATCGGCTTTACCGGCACGCCAATTCTGTCCAAGGAAAAGACCGAGACGAGGGAAATCTTCGGCGACTACATCGACCGGTATCTGCTCCAGGATGCGGAGATGGATGGCGCTACGCTGCCCATCTTGTATGAAGGTCGTACTGCCGACGGCATGGTGAAGGACGCAACCAGCCTTGATCAGGTATTCGAGGACTTGTTCCGTGGGTACATCAACACCGAACTCGCCATTATCAAGGCCAAGTACGCCACCGAGGGAGATGTGCTTGAGGCACCGCTGCTGATTGAGAAAAAGGCGGCCGACATGCTCCGGCACTATTTGAGCGTAGTGCTACCAGAGGGATACAAGGGCCAGGTGGTCGCCACCAGCCGCAATGCGGCGGTGATCTATTACGAGAAGCTCATGGCCGCTAGGGCTACTCTCGTAGCGCAACTGGAAGCCGTGTCGCCCGCCATCCTTGCCCTGCCCGAAGATGACCAGGCCAAGCTTGATGCAGAGACGCGATTCTTGATCGATGTGCATGCGAAGATTGACCTGATTCGAGCACTCGAATTTGCCGTCGTGATATCCGGCAATCACAACGATCCCGAATCGTGGAAACAGTGGACGGACAAGGAGAAGCAGGAAGAACTGGTTGAGCGGTTCAAGCGGCGCTTGGCACCGGCCAAGTCGGACAAGTCCGACCCCCTGGGCCTCCTGATCGTGACCAACATGCTGCTGACGGGCTTTGATGCACCTGTCGAGCAGGTGATGTATCTCGACCGCAAAATCATTGCGCACGATTTGCTGCAGGCAATCGCCCGCGTGAACCGCACCAGCGGCCGCAAGCCTCGCGGCTACGTGGTTGATTACATCGGCGTGGCCCGCCATTTGAATGATGCATTGGGCGATTACGACGCCGACGATCTCAAGGGCATCGGTCTCGACATCAACACCGAGCTGCCGAAGCTGCGTGACCGCCACGCCCGGGTGATGGCGGTGTTCTCGGATCGGGGAATTACGGACTTGCTTGGAGGTGTTCAGGTTGCGGTGGATTTGCTCGCCGACCTGAAAATACGTGCCGACTTCATCAACAAGCTGCGTCTCTTCTACGAAACGCTGAGCATCCTCGAACACCGCCCGGAAGTAACGCCGGAAATGTTTCGCGATGCCAAGCTGCTGGGCTTCATCAACAAAGTCGCTGCCAACCTGTATCGTGACTCGACGCTGAATTTGCTTGGTGTGCCGGAACGTGTCCGTGCATTGATCGATAAGCACGTCGCGGCCAGGGGTGTAGATCCCAAGATTCCACCGATCACGATTACCGACACGGACTTTGAGAAGGTGGTGGCAGGTCAGAAATCGTCGAAGACCCGTGCTGCGGAGATGCAGCACGCAGCGCGCTACCATATCGTCAGCTTCGAACTCCAGAATCCGGCCTACGCCAAGAAGATGAGCGAGAAGCTGGAGGAGATTCTCAAGTCATTCAAGGACAACTGGGAGGCGCTGGAACAGGCGCTGAAGCAGTTCATCAAAGAACTAAAGGAGGGCGACCGCAACGATTTTCCGGGACTCGATCCGGATGTCCAGGTTCCTTTCGTGCGGCTGGTGCTGGAAGTGGCATCCAAGAATGCGGCGTTCGACACGTCACGGGAACAACAACTGGTTGGCATGACTGTCGACCTCGTCGATCATATCCGGCAGGAGATCAAACGCATCGGATTTTGGAAGAATGCTCACGCCCGCGACATGCTGACCAAACATCTGGTACGTCAGCTGATGACCACGGGCGGTCTGCAAGCCCAGGCTGCCCGAGATCTTGCCTTCCAACTGGTGGCGCTGGCAAAGCACAATCATGAGGTACTGGTGGGATGAGCAGGGAAACGCTTTCGGTCGGTGATCTGCTATTCGAGATCCAGCGTAGCAGCCGGCGCAAGACCCTTGGGCTGACCGTTGATCGCTCTGGCGAGTTGAAGCTCTACGCTCCGGAAACAACGCCTCGTGAGCAGCTGGAAAAATGGGCGAAAAGCCGCCTGCTCTGGGTGTACCAGAAGCTTGCCATCAAGGAGGCATCTCGCCCCCTGCCGCGTCCAGTGGGATACGTGAGTGGTGATGCCGTCTACTACTTAGGTCGCAGCTATCGAGTTCGCTTTGTGGCAGACCAAGCAGGGCCTGTGCACTGCAGGGCTGGATGGTTGGAGTTAAGGCAGTCGGATAGGGCCGATGCCCATACACGAATCAGGGAGTGGTTTCAGGCGACGGGCGGGCATTGGATTAAGGAACGGGTGAAGCTGCTGTCCGACCGGTATGGGCTTTTGCCGAGCACCGTCGAGATTCTCGACCTGGGCAACCGTTGGGGCTCCTGCAGCGCAACTGGCCGGGTGAATTTCAATTGGCGACTACTTCAGTTCCCAATTCGGCTGATTGACTACGTGATTACCCATGAGCTTGTCCATCTCGTGGAGCCACATCACAACGACGACTACTGGCGCCGTCTGGAGGGATTGATGCCCGATTACGCGGACCGAAAGGCTAAGCTGCTCGAGGCAACGCGGGAGTATGACCGGGTGTGATCTGGTCGTTGCGAAGGCCGGCCTACGCATCGGCGTCCGCCTGCGGTTGCTCGATTGGCAATGCCCCGCAGAAAGACGCTCGATTACGCTCTGGCCCCAATAGCGCGTAGTTCGGTAGTAAACTACGCACCACCACCACTCAACGCCCAACCTCTATCGGTTGGGCGTTTTTATTTCTGCTTCCCGCATGCCACGCGGGGTTCTGGCTCATTGTGGGTGTGCCGGCGGCGTATGGAGGCGGGGCCTTAAAGGCCGCATGGCGAGCCGCGCTTCTTGCGCGGTCGCGGCGTGCCGGGACGGACGTTCTTTAGCGTCAGGCGCATGTCCTTGTCCGCAGCCGCATCCTGGTCCCGCTACCCCCTCCCGATTGTCAAAAAGCCAGCTTGTTGGGCAGTTGCGCATTCCGGCCATTGCTGCCACCCCATCGGAGCGGAGCGACGCGGGGTTGGGTTTAAGTGTGGGTTTAGGGCACCTCTGATTTAGTCCCCATACACAAGCCGTTATGGTAGAATAGCGCAAGTTCAAAGGGATAAACCGCATGCGCCAGCTGACCTTAGCCTCCGGCACCTTCGAGACCTATCGCAAACCCACCCGTCGGGAGAAATTCCTCTCGGACATGGAGAAAGTGGTGCCCTGGCACGACCTCTGTGCAGTGATCGCGCCCTATTACCCCAAGGGCGAGAACGGCCGGCCCCCGGTGGGGCTTGAACGCATGCTGCGCATCTATTTCCTCCAACAGTGGTTCAACCTCTCCGATCCGGGGGCGGAAGAAGCCTTGTATGAATCGGTGTCTATGTGTCAATTCGTGGGCATTGACCTCGGCCGGGAGCCGGTGCCCGATGAGACCACCATCCTGAAGTTCCGCCATCTCCTCGAGAGACACCATCTGGGCAAAAAGCTCTTCCGGGAGGTCCATCGCCATCTCGAATCGCAGGGCATCAAGATCACGAACGGCACGATCGTCGATGCCACGATCATCCATGCGCCCTCATCGACCAAGAACAAGGAGGAGAAACGTGATCCCGATAGGTACCAGACCAGGAAGGGCAACCAGTGGTTTTTTGGGATGAACCCCCTGAAGGGGGTA
>JAJZIF010000163.1 GCA_021810735.1 Acidobacteriota bacterium | reverse complement strand
AAGTTTTGCCGGCGCTGCCGATATCTGTGACAGCCGGCCAACCTTCTGGCAAGATGAAGCATCGGGCAACGCTCGCCATCCACGCGGGAGATCTCGGCGGTTTGCGCAAGGAGACGAAATGCTCACCGGACATTACAATAGCGTCCTTGTTCTATTTTCTGTTTTGGTAGCAATTCTCGCATCCTACACCGCGCTGGCCATGGCGGCGCGCATTACCGCAACTCAAGGCCGATCGGCGCGCTGGTGGCTGGCCGGAGGCGCATTTGCCATGGGGACTGGCATCTGGTCCATGCATTTCATTGGAATGCTGGCCCTCAGCTTACCCATGCCCATGGGCTATGACCCTTGGATCACTTTGCTCTCTCTTGTGATTGCCCTGGCCTCCTCGGCCTTTGCTTTGTGGCTGGTGTGCCGGGAAGAACTGCCATGGCCGCGACTGAGCGGCGGCGCGCTGCTGATGGGCGCGGGCGTGGCCGGCATGCATTACACGGGCATGGCCGCGATGCGCATGACGCCGGGAATCCAGTACACGCCACCTTTAGTAATTCTGTCGCTGCTGATCGCTGTGGGCGCCTCGGGTGCGGCGCTATGGATGGCTTTCCGGCTGCGCAAGGATTCGACCCGGATCAAGCTTTTTCGGGCCGGCGCGGCGGTGGTAATGGGCTTCGCGATTGCCGGAATGCATTACACCGAGATGGCGGCAGAGTATTACCAGCCTGGGAGCCATTGCGGTGTAATCGATACGGGTATCGATAATGACTGGCTGGCCCTACTGATCATCATCACTACCCTGGCGGGGCTGTCGATCGCGTTGATCGTTTCCGTGCTGGATGCGAGGCTGGCGTCGCGCACTGCCGCCCTGGCGGCGTCACTCGCTGAGGCCAACCACGAGTTAACCCACCTGGCTATGCATGACAGTCTTACAAAATTGCCCAACCGCATTTTGCTGGAAGATCGACTCCACCAGGCAACCGAAAACGCCAAACGCTACCATGGCCTATTTTCCCTGCTGTTCCTTGACCTGGACGGCTTTAAGGCTGTCAACGACTCTTTTGGCCACTCTGTCGGGGACCGGTTGCTGGTTGAAGTCGCACAGCGCATCCGCGCCTGCATCCGGGCCCGTGACACGATTGCGCGCATCGGGGGCGATGAATTTGTGATCCTGCTGGACGCCGAGGAACCTGCGAGTGCAGCCGTCGTCGCGGACAAGCTGGTAACGACGATTCGGCAACCCTTCATGATTGGAGAACTTGAGTTGCGGGTGTCGGCCAGCATCGGCATTGCCATTTACCCTGGCGCCGATGGACGCCGCGACCTTCTGAAGGATGCTGACGCCGCGATGTATCACGCCAAGGAGATGGGACGCAATTGCTACTGTTTCTTTGAAACCAGCATGAACGCCGATGCCCAGGAGCAACTGCAGTTGCTGCACGACCTGCATCTGGCGCTGGAACGGCATGAACTGGTCCTCCATTACCAGCCGAAGTTCGACGCGGCCAGCAGAAAGCTGATGGGCGCGGAGGCCCTGGTGCGCTGGAAGCATTCCACGCGCGGACTGATTCCTCCGAATGACTTTATCCCTATGGCGGAAAAAAGTGGCCTGATCGTGCCTATCGGAGAATGGGTGCTGGATGAAGCCTGTCGCCAGATGAGTGAGTGGCGAAGGTTCGGCAGTAACAATTGGACCATCGCGGTCAACTTGTCACCGCTGCAGTTCGGTCATCCAGGATTGATTCCAATGGTGCTCGACACGCTGCAACGCCATGCAATGGAGCCGCGCTGCCTGACGCTGGAAGTGACGGAATCGACCGCCATGCGAGACGTCGACGCGAGCATGGCGGTCCTGCAGCAAATCTACAGCATGGGGGTCAATATCTCCATCGACGATTTCGGGACAGGCTATTCCAGCCTGCTCCATTTGAAACGTCTGCCGGCCAGCGAACTGAAAATCGATCGTGCGTTCGTCCACGGCGTGGCGAAGGATGGCGAAGATGCGGCCATCGTCTCCGCAATTGTTGCGCTCGGCAAAACGTTGAACTTGAAGGTGGTCGCTGAGGGCGTCGAGACAACCTGGCAGCAGGAGTTTCTCACCCGCCTGGGATGCGATTCTCTGCAAGGGTTTCTGCTGGGTCGCCCCATGCCGGCAGAGCAGTTCATTGAAGCATTGTCGCAGCAAGACATTCCCACCATCGACGACGGTCAGGGCCTTGCCCCTTCATGGAAGCTCGTCGCGCAAACGAATTGATTTGTTTCCACGCATTTGCAGGGGACGAACAAGGTTTCTATCCCAGCAAATTTTTCAGCGCGAGAACATTGCGTTCTTCATCGCCGGGGGCGTCGACAGGGGTTTCCGCGATGAAGGCCGCGTGGGCAAATGCCGACTCGTGGAGAAGACGTCGGAATGGCTCCAGGCCGATCTTCCCTTCTCCGATGTGCTCATGGCGGTCGAGTTTCGATCCGCGCGCGGCTTTGGCGTCGTTGCAGTGCCAGACGCGGACATTCTCGCAGCCGATGGTGCGCTCGACTTGCGCCAATGTTTCGGCCCATCCAGCGTCGCTGACGATGTCATAACCGGAGACGTGGGTGTGACAGGTATCGAGGCACGCCGCCACGGGAGCGTGCGGACGAAGGTGCTCGATCAGCTCCGCGACCTGCTCAAATGAGCCGCCGAGCGAATGCTCCGAGCCCGCGGTATTTTCAACGAGAATGTGAAAAGGCGTTTGCTGCCAGGGCAGCCCGGCAATCGCCCTCTCGATGGACTGCGCTGCCCGCCGCAGGCCCTGGGGACGCGTCATGCCGTGATACGAGCCGGGATGGACGACGAGGTATTCCGCGCCCAAGGCAAGCGCGCGTTCAATTTCACCGCGAAAGGCCTGAACGGATTTCTCGCAGATTTCCTGCGATTGGCTGCAGAGATTCACCAGGTAGCTGGTGTGGATCACCAGCGGTCCAACGCCCAGCTCGGCGCGCGCTGTCCGGGTCGATTCCGCTTGCTCGGCGGTGATTTTCGAGGCGCGCCACATGCGTGGACTGGAAGAAAATATCTGGAGCGTATTCGCGCCCAGCGTCGGAGCGCGCCGGACAGCATTCGCGACGCCGCCCGTGGTGGAAAGATGAACGCCAATCAATTTGCTGGGCTGGTTGGCTGGCTTCGCGTCGCTCGGTTGTGGATTCGGTTTGCTCGGATTCCCTGCAGTCCTTGACATAGCCATGAGGATAAATGAGCGCGCTCTTTAATTCTTCGGCTTGGCGGGTACAGGATTTGCGGTCAGAAACTCCTCGATGCGCGCGATTTCTTCGGGCTGCAAGCGGAAGGTGGCCGCACCGATAATGCCATCCACCTGACTTGGATTGCGCGCTCCCACGATGGCTGCGGTCACCGCGGGTTGACGGAGTGTCCACGCAATGGCGACCTCGCCGGGAGAGCGGCCATGGGCGCTGCCGATCTCGTGCAGCAACTCGACCAACTTGAGGTTGCGGCTGAGTTGCGGCTCCTGGAAACGGTGGTTGTTGCGACGCCAATCGTCCCTGGGCATCTGGGCGATGCGCTCCTTCGTCATGGCACCGGTCAGCAGGCCCGACACCATGGGGGAGTAGTTGATGACTCCAATTTGGTGCTTCTGGCAATAGGGAAGGATCTCTTTTTCGATGCCCCGGTTCAGCATGGAATATGGCGGCTGCAAGGAAGTGATGGGAGCGATTTTGGCGATCCGCTCGAGCTGCGGAATGGAGAAATTGGAAACCCCGATGTAGCGGACCTTGCCTTCTTCCTTCAGTTTCACCAGTGTTTGCCAGCCTTCTTCCACATCGTTCTCCGGATCGGGCCAGTGGATCTGGTACAGATCGATGGCGTCCATTTGCAGGCGGCGCAGGCTCGCCTCCAGTTCCTTGCGGATGGAATCCCGCTTCAAACTGCGGCTGATCTTCTGACCGGGGCGAAGGAACTTCCCGCTCCACACCATCGAACATTTCGTAAACACGAATGGTTTGTTTCGCCGGCCCTGGAGCGCGCGGCCCACAACTTCTTCCGAATGGCCGAGACCGTAGATGGCGGCTGTGTCGATCCAGTTGATGCCGAGGTCGAGAGCGCGCTGGATCGCAGCGACGGAGTCGTTGTCGTCCTGCGGCCCCCAGGCGTACTCCCAGTCGCCGCCGCCAATAGCCCATGCGCCAAAGCCGATGGCAGTGAGCCGCATGTTGGAGTTGCCAAGCTGTCGTGTTGGCATCGAGAGTGCGTCGGTGCTTTGCATACTTTTCCGGATGCTCCAAGAAACGGTGCGGCGATTGTGGCGCCCTAAAAAAACACCGGGCCCACAGATGAAGCAGGCCCGATGCGATTTCGATGGATCGTTGCGGCCTGAGAAACTATCCAGCCTTCTCCAGCAATGTGACCGACAGGTCGCGTTTCTGGACCATGTCCGCGGTGATCTCGATTTCCCGCACCTTCTTGTTGTTGGGTAGGTGATACATCAAATCGAGCATCAATTCCTCCAGGATCATGCGCAAGCCGCGCGCTCCCACCTTGCGATGCAGTGCCTCGCGGGCAATGGCTCCGACAGCTTCTGAGGTGAAAGTGAGACGCACATTCTCATACTCAAACATGCGCTGATACTGTTTCATGATGGCATTCCGCGGCTTCACTAGAATTTCCACCAGCGCGGCTTCATCCAGTTCATCGAGAATTCCAATGACGGGCAGACGGCCGACGAACTCTGGAATCAGGCCGAACTTAATCAGGTCCTGCGGCTCGGTCTGGCGCAACAATTCCGTGTCGCGCAAGGAAGGGACCATGTTGGCAGGCTGGCCGTCGCGGTCGGAAATAGCCTTGAAGCCGAGCGCCTTCTTGCCGGCGCGACGACCAATCACGCGTTCCAGGCCGACAAAGGCCCCGCCGCAGATAAATAAAATGTTCGTCGTATCTACGGGAGTAAATTCCTGATGTGGATGCTTGCGTCCGCCCTGCGGAGGAACGTTGGCAACCGTGCCTTCGAGGATCTTGAGCAACGCCTGCTGCACGCCTTCACCGGAGACATCGCGGGTGATGGAAGGATTTTCGTCCTTGCGCCCGATCTTGTCGATTTCGTCGATGTAGATGATGCCGGTCTGAGCGCGGGCAACATCCCCGTCCGCCGCCTGCAATAACTTGAGGATAATATTTTCGACATCCTCACCGACATACCCGGCTTCCGTGAGCGTGGTCGCGTCGACAATGGCAAACGGAACGTCCAAGGTGCGGGCGAGGGTCTGCGCCATCAGCGTCTTGCCGCTCCCCGTGGGGCCGATCAACAGGATGTTGGACTTGGTCAGCTCCACATCGTTGGTGCGGGTCCGGTTCATCTGGATGCGCTTGTAATGGTTGTAGACGGCGACGGCCAGCTTCTTCTTGGTGGTCTCCTGCCCGATGACATACTCATCCATGAAAGCTTTCACTTCCTGCGGCTTGGGCAAGTGGGCGGGAGCGGTGGTGGGGCGCGCTTCGTTCTTGTCGTCTTCCAGAATGGAGTTGCATACGGCAACGCATTCATCGCAGATATAAGCCCGCGGATAATCGCTGGGGGAGGAAATCAGCTTGGCTACGGCGTCCTGCGATTTATGGCAGAACGAACAACGGAGTACATCGTCGGAACTCGAGCGTGTTTTCATTGTTTGCGTCTCCTACTGCCACCCGTTCCGCGCCCAGCGTCGGGCTCGATGCGAGCTTACGTCCTTGGCCTGTCAATAATCTCGTCGATGATGCCGTATTCTTTCGATTGTGGGGCGTTCATAATAAAATCCCTCTCCACATCGCGTTCTATCCGCTCGATGGGCTGACCGGTGTGCTTCGACATCAAACGATTGGTAATTTCACGGATGCGAAGGATCTCGCGGGCGTGAATGTCAATGTCCGTGGCCTGGCCCGACAGACCGCCCATGGACGGCTGGTGGATCAGGATGCGGGAGTTGGGCAGCGCAAAGCGCTTTCCCTTGGTGCCGGACATCAGTAGAAACGCTCCCATGCTGGCCGCCTGCCCAATGCAATAGGTCACCACATCATTCTTGATGAACTGCATCGTATCGTAAATCGCGAGACCGGCAGAGATGGAACCGCCGGGAGAATTGATGTAGAGCTGCAAGTCCTTGTCCGGGTCCTCGCCGGAAAGAAACAGCATTTGCGCGATGATCAGGTTCGCGACCTGGTCGTCGATCGGCGTACCCAGAAAAATGATGTTATCGCGTAGCAGGCGAGAATAAATATCGTAGGCGCGTTCGCCTCGGCTCGTCTGCTCAACCACCATTGGAACTAAACCCATACCGGTTTCCTATTGCCTCTCTCGCGGTTGTAGGCCTTCCGTATAGAATAGAACATCGGCCAGAAACGAAAATTACGTTAGGCGGCCAACCTGTCGAAGAGCTGGTCCACTGTTTTCTCTCTGCGTAGTTGTTCTCGGATTCTAGTCAGCCCGCCGTCCTCCGTCAAACGCTTCCGCAGTATCTCCAGCGGTTCCCGTGCCTGATACGCTAATAGCAGCAAATGCGCGTCGAACTCCTCGTCGGTAACCTCAATGTTTTCCGTCTGCGCAATGCGGTCGAGAACCAGGGAAGCCCGCACCTCCTGCAATGCGGAGTCACGTTGAGCGGTACGCAGCCGGGTGAAGTCGAGGTTGCGCATCTGTTCCGTGGACATACCTTGCGCCGCAAGCGCGCGAAGGCCACGCTCCAGACGCGCATCGATCTGCTGCTGCAATAAAGATTCCGGCACCGGAAACTGGAAGCGCTCGATGAAGGCGCCCACCAGCTTGTCTTTCGCGTCCGATTCCAGACGCCTGCGCTTGTCGTTGGCCATGTGCTCGCGCAATTTTTCCTTGAACAGGTCGATGGTCTCGTACTCGCCCATCTGCTTGGCAAAGGCATCGTCGAGTTCAGGCAGAATCTTCTTGCGGATTCCCTTCACTTCCACGTCATACGCGACGGTCTTGCCTGCCAGGCGTTTCTCGGTGAAGTCGGCTGGATACAAAACCTCAAACTGCATTTGCTGGCCGACTTTGGCCCCGCGCAGGGCGCTGGTAAAGGCCTCGACTGTGTTGGCGCCGCCAATTTCCACGTTGGCATCGTCGCCCTCAATGGGCCTGGATGCCTCCGACTCGCCTTCCGCATCGGCTTCCGCGCCATGGACCAATCCAGTGAAACGAATCTGCGCGAAGTCTCCATCGGTCAGTGGACGATCTTCTTCCACCGGTTCCATGATGGCGTGGGATTCGCGCACCTGGTTGAGCTCGGCTTCGAACTCCGCGTCATCGAGGGAAATCTGCGGCCGATCGACCTTGATCTGGTCGTATCCCGTGATGTCAATCGTGGGAAGAACCTCAAAGGCCGCCTGAAAGCGCATGGGCTCGCCATCCGCGAGGTGAAGGCTGGTCACCTGCGGCTGCGAAACCGGCTGCACGCCCTGCTTTTCAATGGCTGCGCGAAACTGCGCCGGAAGAATTTCCTCCAACACGTCCTGGCGGATCGCGTCCGCAAATTTTCTACGAATCACAGATTCCGGCACCTTGCCCGCGCGAAAACCGGGAATCCTGGCCGCTCGGCGATACCGCTTGACCACTGCGGCAAACGCGCGGCTTACCTCATCCGCAGGCACGTCGACATCGACCTGACGGGTACATTCGGGATTGAGGGTTGGAGCAGGTTCGTGGTCGTGATGGTCATGGTCGTGACTGTGCTCATGGCTCGCAGCATTCTCGGGTCCGGCGTTCGGGTCCTGTTCCACCCCATGGTTATGTTCCTGTGGGGCAAGTTCCTGGGCATGTTCGTGCGCAACCGACTCGTCGGATTGCTGAGCATCTGCGCCAAGCTGCGGGGTGGTGGTGGATTCAATGGGACTCAAGGGGTTTGCCTTCCAAAGGTAAGCTT
>JAJZIF010000162.1 GCA_021810735.1 Acidobacteriota bacterium | reverse complement strand
TTTGATCCCAATGGCATCCTGTGCAAAGCTCACCGACTAGAGCCGATCCAGGTCTGAAATCGCAATCTTCACGCCGGATTCAGGTATGACTATTCAATTTTTATTCCCTCAATTCTGCATAAACATGAAACTCTCTTGTTGTAGTGCGGAGGCGCTCTGGGGTCACCGGAACCAGTCGAGAAAGGATCTCCAAGCCCGCGAAGTTGGACAGTCGCCGGACACATCTACAAATTCGTCCCAACTATGTTCTCGTGTTCGGACTCCCCTTCTACCCATCGCTTCTGGCATTGCCTACGATTTATACATGTGGCGTTACGACGACGCCGGTTGACGTTTGCGAATTCCTTCTCCAATGGGGCCGCGATGATGCAGGCTGGTATTGAGCCATTCTGTCATTTCACGCTCCCAGTCTGGTACATGCGGAAGCTTATACCAGCCTCCTGTACCGTGCATGCCTCCGGGAATACGAATGATCTTGCATTGCACTCCATCTTTTTGCAGTGCTGTCTGAAGGTTGGTCGCTTCGGTAAATGGGATGTATTGATCTTTGTCTCCCAGGATGAGCAGAAATGGCGGCGCCTGCCTGGAAACGTAGGTGATTGGGGACGCTTCCCACAAGGCCTCCCGCCTGCCTTTTTCCCGAATCAGCGGATCAACCAGCGCATGCACATTCGCATTCAGGGGCACTGTCGCAAGGCTACTCTGTGCAAAAAGACTGACCACCGCCTGAACTTTTGCACTTTCTCTGTTTACGGGATCGGTGGCACGAGGATTTCCTGGTGCGTTCAGCAATCCAACCATATTGCTGAGATAACCACCCGCAGAACCACCGACCAGCGCAATTTTATTCGGGTCGGCGTTCCACTTCTTCGCGTTGTAACGAATGTAGCGAACGGACCGCTCTACGTCATGCACCATATCGGGATATGGGTACTTCGGCGCCAGTCGATAATTAATGGCAAATACCGCATAACCTGCAGGAGCAAGAAAATCCGCGCAGTACGCTTCACTGCCGTTCTTGCTGTTACCCCCAATGTATCCGCCGCCGTGAATGATAATGGCAATTGGGTGAACCCCTGCACCTTTGGGTGCATAGTAATCCATGGTCAACTGCTGGCCATCCGCAATTCCATACACTAGCCCGTCCTGCGTCGGCATTCTCACATGCGCTGCAAACAAATAGACGGACGCCAGAAATGACGCGCTAAAAAACACGCACAAAAAAAGCCCGATTTTATCGGTTGATTTTTTCACGAATCTCACTCGATTACTTTGTAGGGGTTAGGAATGCGAATACACATTTCAATTTCTGTAATTTCTCTCGAGACATATTCCCAGCCCTTGCAATTGCAGGGAACTGGGAACATGCTATGGCCTTGCCGCACTTCAGGCGTCGAGCTTGTGCATGTACTCGGCGTCGATCTTCAATGCCTGAATGGGGGCCATGTCGACAAACTGCTCCTGCTCCACAAAACAATGCCGGATGTGCCCCGTCTTTGCTGCTGCCCGCAATATGGGTCGATAGTCGATCGAACCTTGCCCCAGCTCCGCCGACGGCGGCGGGTTGGTTACAGACATCGGTTTGTCCGTCACCTTGAAGTCCTTGACGTGCAGCATGGAAATCCGTGTCGGATAGCGCTCTAGCAGTTCGACCGGATTACCTCCACCCACCACCACCCAGCCGCAGTCCATCTCCATCGTTACCTTGGTGGGATCGGTGAGATTCAGTAGTTCAATGAACGGCACCACGCCATGCTGTTTCTGGAACTCCATGGTGTGATTGTGGTAACCGAATTTCATTCCCGCTGCATGCACCTTTGCCCCGAACTTGTTGAACTGCTCTGCATTCCAACGCCAGTCTTCTATCGTCAAGGCATGGATCCTTTGTTCGCGGCTCATGTTCTTCAGCCGCGAAGGGTCTTTAAATCCAGGGAAGGAGCAGATGATGTAGTGGACACCAAGAGTTTTGTTAAACTCAAGGATATGGTTGAACTGCGCATGGAGATCGTCATAGGAGTAATGTGCGCTCACACAATCCAGACCCGCCCCTTGCATAGCTTGTTTTACCTCAGCCACGCTGTGGTTGAAAAAGCCCGCAGCTTCCACCTGTCGATAGCCCAGGGCCGCGACCTGTTTCAGTGTGCCCGAGTAATCGGTGGGCAGCATCTTTCGTACGGAGTATAGTTGCAGCCCCAGCGGCAACCCAAGGGACTGGGCAAACAAACTGTCCCCCCGCAAGAATGCGGAACCGCATAGCAGTGCAGCTGAACTTACCTTCAGAAAATCTCTTCGCGATTGCATCGGTATGTTGTCCTCTCTTGTTTCTTCTCAATATTTGTAACCAACGTTGTAGCAAGTCTTGTCCATGAAAACCCTTCACGTCTTGATCTTGCGGGCGGACTCGTCCCAGACGGCAACTGCTCGCTCAAAGTACGAAGCATTCGCCATGTGGCACGCAATCGCCGTGTTGTTGCCGAATATTTCATTCTCAACCGGTGCAGTACGCGTACGAACGGAGTGAAAGAAATGCGCTTCATGATCGACGACATCGCTGTAATGCGGCGGCAACACATACGTTTCCGCTTGTTCTTCCAATTTGTAAGAGGAAAGCGGCGAAGCCGGATGCTCCGCATGCCATTTGGCCAGATACTCATTCCTAAGCCTGGCCGACCAGCCGATGGTCGAATAAGTTTCAGGCGTCGGTGTCGTAACGTAGGGAGTAAATGTCATTTCTGGACCGCGAATTTCCAGGGTGCCATTCGTTCCATAGAAGCCAATCATCTCACCGGCATTGCTGTTTGAATTGCAGCGGATGCCGACGCGGAAATTCGGATAGTCGTACAGAGTTTCGATCAGATCGGGCTGGTCTCGGCCGTCCTTCCAACGGAAGAGACCACCAGTCGAATACGCTCGCGAAGGCGCCGTATTCATTCCGGTCACAAAATAAATTCCTGACAGCAGATGGACATACAAATCGCCTGGCAACCCTTCTCCATAGTCTCTGTAGCCACGCCAGCGGAAGAAACGCGGGGCACTGAACGGAATCTTAGGTGCTCCAATCAGGAAAGTATTCCAGCTGATCGCTTGCTCATTCGCCCCGGGCGGGATCGGATAGTCCCAGGCGCCGCTGGCGGAGTTACGGTCCGTGTACGCCTCAATTGCATAGACCTCGCCCAGCGCACCTGAGGCATATATCTCTCTCGCCTTGGCGTAGAGAATGGAACTGACACGCTGACTGCCTACCTGCAATATGCGCTTGTTTGTTTGCGCAGCATCGATCATCTCAAAGCCTTGCTCGACAGTATGCGACATAGGCTTCTCGCAATAGACATCCTTGCCAGCCGTACAGGCAGCAGTTACTACCCGCGCATGCTGATGGTCGGTTACGGCGACGATGACGGCGTCGATGTCCTTGCGATCGAGTACTTCGTGGAAGTTGCGAGTCGTAGTAAGCGATTTGTGCGCATACTCCTGCGCCGCCAGGAGTCGATCATCGTATAGGTCGGAAACCGCGACGCACTCCACATTCGGCAGGGAAAGCGAGGCTTGCAATAGCTGGCTACCTCTTACACCGGAACCAATCAACGCAAACCGGATGGTGTCGTTAGCAGAGGTGGAATTCGATGCGGAGAGAACCTGAGGGCTTAAGACCGTGAATTTTGCGGCTGCACCAGCCAAAATCGATTTGGTGCCCGCTTCCAGAAAAGTACGACGATTGAACAGATGAGGATTCATGACTCTCCATTAGTGCGAGTTCCAGACGACTTTGATAGGAAAATAGGAGCAAAGGGCATTACAGTCCGATTGTTGTAAGGACGGCTTTCCGCCCAAAAGTCGAAGCGGAGGTCAGCAACGCCGCCTGACACCCGAATTCTTCCGCTTTCGATTCATAACGGTATTATCGAGTTTACAAACTACTGCGTTTGGGCTGTTTTGATGCGCTCAAACGCCTTCATCTCTTCGGCTGCCTTTGCAGGCTTTCCTTGTTTGCGGTACAGAGCGGCAAGAGCGAAATGCGCCTTTGCGGCGAGATTGGAATTCTGTTCGATTTGTAGCAGGTGGGTCCACGATGCCTCCGCGCCAGCCAAATCCCCATCCAGCGATTCCGCCTTGCCAAGCGCGTAGATAGTCTCGGGCATGTTCGGCTGCAACTTGTTCGCGCGTTGTAGTTCAATTCTTGCTGGGTGAATCTTGCCGTCCTGCAGCAGGGCATCGCCAAGCCGGTACGCTGTCTCGGCATTTCCTGGACGCAGCGCTGCCTCCGCCTGGAATTCAATCACCGCCTTCGGCCACTGTTGCGTACCAGCGTAAATCTCTCCCAGCGCAAGGTGCGCGCCGGGGAGGTTCGGCTGGATCTGCAAAGCCGACCGATACTCTTGCTCCGCCTCTGCTACGCGCTGCAGGGCCCAGTAGTTTTCGGCCAGGGCCTGGTGCGCCTGGGCAGACCCCGGATCAACAGCTAGTAGCCGATCGCCAGCCTGCTTCGACAGCAATCCCGAAGCGCGGGCGAGATAGAAGAGCAACTCGGGGTCGTTCGGATGCTGTTGCAGCGCAACCTGAAGGTTGGCAATAGAGCTTCCAAGGTCTCCGGTCTGCAATTGTGCAATCCCCAGCGGGCCTTTAAGGTCTGCAGCCTTCAGATAAGGAATGGCCTCGGCGGAATAGCCTTGCAACAGGAAAGCTACTCCCAGCATTGGCTGTGCGCCTGGGATAGTTGGATCAAGCTTGACGGCTGTTCTCAATGGAGGAATCGCCTTGGCTGGGCGAGCTTGCTCCATGTAAACAGTGGCTAAGTCCACATACGCGGGCGCGAGCGTTGGGTCGAGACCTATAGCTTCCTGGAACTCTGCGATCGCCGTGTCATATTGCTTTTGCTGAGCCGCAGCAATGCCGGCTTTAATATGCTGGACGGCTGCAGCAGCGTCCGACTGAGGCTGTCCCGCCAGGGCCAGTAACAAAACAAAACACATCATGGTTATCGCGGCTCCGTGACGGTAAGAAACTGATTTGCTTGCAAGTCTTTCAGTATCTGATGAGCGCCAGACGGCCAGAAGATCTCGACGGTCGCGGTGGAGGCAGTCCCCAGTCCAAAATGCACGCGCTTGTCACTGGCGGAAAGATAGCTTCCGGCTGTCGTGACATTCTGCGTTTGTCCGTTGACCACCACGCGGCTGCCCAGCCCGTCTCTATTGCTTCTGGTTCCGACAAGCGTAAGCGTGAGCCAGTGCTGAGGATCGTCGCGATTGAGAAAGACTTCCGGACGTCCTCCAAGAACACTCATCACGACATCCATTCTTCCACTGTTGCGCAGGTCGCCGAAAGCGGCCCCCCTGCCGGCGACGGGAACGGAGCTACCAACATTCGCCCCCTGAAACACTCCCTTTTCGTTCATGGCCAACAAAGGAACTTGTTTGTAGGGTATGGATGGATTGATCTTTTCGACGTTGTCCATGACATGGCTCTGCGCGACGAAGATATCTTTCCACCCATCGTTGTTGAAGTCAACAAAACCTACGCCCCAGCCGGAGCTATCGGAAGAGAGAGCGGCGATGCCAGTCGGCAGGCTTTGATAACTGAACGATCCATGACCATCGTTATGGTAGAGCGTGTAAATCTGTTTTGCCAGATCGGTAATAATCAAATCCGGCTTACCATCGTTGTCGTAATCTCGGAAATCGACTCCCATGCCGGAGAATGCGCTGCCATCGTCGCTGAGTGCCACGCCAGCTTCTTCGGCCCGCTCCGTGAAGGTGCCGTTTCGATTGTTATGGAAGAGGAACTCCTCCATGGCATCGTTTGCAACGAAAATGTCCTGATAGCCATCGCCGTCGTAATCTGCGAACGCCACGCCTAATGATCGACCTTTTTTCAGCGAGATTCCGGAACTATGGCTAACATCGGTGAACGTGCCATCTCCATTGTTGTGGTAAAGAATGTTCGTTGTTGCAGGAAACTCGGCCGGAGGACAGTAAGTCTTCCACGCCCCCCCGCAGGCCTTATTGTGCTTTGTGTCCCATTCCATGTAGCGCGTCACAAACAAATCCAGATGGCCGTCGTTGTCGTAGTCGAAAAAACCCGCAGAGGACGACCATCCGCCGGCAGCTACGCCTGCCTTCGCCGTCACATCGGTAAACGTTCCATCGCCGTTGTTATGGTATAGCGTATTTTTGCCGTAGTTCGTAACATAGATGTCGGGGTAGCCGTTGTTGTCATAGTCGCCGACAGCGACGCCCATTCCATAATTGCCGTTTCCAGCATCGGCAAGTCCGGCTTCTTTGGTGACATCGGTGAATGTTCCATCTCGATTCTGTCGATACAGGCGGTTCCAATACTCTGGACGGTTGCGCCGGAAGTTTTCTGGAGTCGGCATGGAAGGTTCCAGATATCCACCGTTCACCAGAAAAATGTCTAGCAGCCCATCGTTGTTATAGTCCAGCAGGGCTACTCCGCCACCCATGGTTTCAATCAAATACTTGTTGGTCGTGGGGGAATTTCGATGGATGAAATCGATGCCAAGTGGGGTTTTCACCTGGAAAATGCTACTTACAGGCGCGGCTTTTGCCCTTAGGAAGCTGATCCGCGAACAAGCTAGGAGAGCCATTCCAGATGCTGCTCCAAGCCCCACAAATTTTCGACGGCTGTGCTTTTTGTTCAGGGTCACGTCTGTCCTTCAATTATAGCCAAAGGACAGTAGTGTCCGATTAGAAGTCGAATAGAATCAACTGGTTCGCAGGGCAGCTATCTTCGGAAGTGTCGAGTTTTTCGCCAAGGGCGCATAGAATCGGGGTTTTCTCGAAGATCGACACGCTCAGAATCTGAAGAAAAGTGTAGAGCGATGCCTCGATGCCGAGTTTCTTTTTCACGATTGCGATTAGCACATAGGTGGCGATGGCCGCGCAGATTTGCGTCTTGACGGCGTTCTCGCTCGTGTCCAGAAAGCGTTTAATGAGCAGGTGCTGCTTGATCCACTTGAAAAACAGTACGACATATTGCCCATCAACACCGGCCTGCTGAAGTCACGATTTACTATCGATTCCATCCGCTGCGTTCGCACAGCCTGCCAAAGTGGATCGCACTCTTGCCTTTGATGTACCCAACCACCTGCGACACTGCATATTGCGGCGGTATCGAGATCAGTATGTGCACATGGTCCGACATCAAATGTCCTTCCTCGATCTTGCATTCACGCTGCTGTGCCAGATCGCGGAAAACCTCGCCCAAATGTTGGGGAAGACTTTTGGTAAGAACCTTTCTGCGGCACTTCGGAATAAACACAATGTGATACGTGCAATCTCATTTCGTATGGCTTAAGCTGGCATACTCGTCCATCCGGTTTCTCCTCTTCGTGTGCTTGGCGGCTCACGTCGAAAAGTTTCTGGATGGACTCCCGGAAATGTCAAACTGTTACTGCCACCCCGGCAAAACCGGTGGTTCTCCCGGTTGGAATGGATCAATTTCTGTGCGTCGTTTTCAGTGGCCGGCGCAAGACTGGCCATTTAGATTTAGAGGCCATCGAGATGGCCATTCGCTCTGCCCTACATCAGGCTGGGGCCACGGCCCTGAGCGAACTGTTGCAGTTCGCTCCGCCTGCCCCCGAACAGCGTCGGCTTCCCTGTAGCTGCGGCCATACGGCCAACTATCTGGAACTTCGGGAAAAAACCCTGCTGACCGCGGTCGGCACGGCCCAAATGCAGCGTCCGTACTACCTGTGCCCGCACTGTCACCAGGGACAGTTCCCGGCGGATGCCGAACTGGATGTGGTAAACACCGAGCTATCGCCTGGTGTGCGCCGCATGTTGGCGGTGGCCGGTGCGGCAGCGCCATCCAGCAAGGCCGCGAGCAGATGAAAGTCCTGGCCGGTCTGGAAGTGACCACCAAGTCGGTGGAGCGTACCGCGGAAGCC
>JAJZIF010000161.1 GCA_021810735.1 Acidobacteriota bacterium | reverse complement strand
CTGGTGTTGGCGGGATTGCGGTCCTCAAACGTATGGCGCGCGCTTGCACGGACCCATTTCCCGCCGATCAGGTTGTTCGCTTGCCTGGTTGTATGTTTTGCGGCAGCCATTAGTGTTTACTCATCTTCTAGAGCCATCGCACAATTCCCGTGGTGGGGTGAGATGAATTTCCATGCAGCCGTTCCTTGATAGAGCGGACGCGTGAAGATCCATTTCCCGGCTTACAGCAACTGTGCGATTGCTCGATCGATTTCGAACAGCCTTCAACCGATTGAGGATACAGCAAACGGTGCTCGGCGCATGGATTGAGCCTCTATTTGATCGACCGCTGCACCGGGTACTGGGCGGGCATTCGTTCTGGAGATACCTTCCCCGATTCCCCGTGTGTACGATACATCCGCAGGGTAACCGACATGGCCGTACAATGGGAGATACCAGCATTCCCCAAAAGGCCCGTACAACACCGAATGTCCTCAAACGGCTATCACTCTCGTTCCTCACGCAGCCACAATCTGCGTTCGCTGTTTAGCTTGTTTTCAAGCGACCTGGCCATCGATCTTGGCACGGCGAACACGCTTGTCTTCGCGGCTGGCAAGGGCATTGTTGTCAATGAGCCTTCGATCGTTGCGCTGAATAAGGTAACCGGCGAAGTGGAAGCGGTGGGCAAGGAAGCGAAAGAGATGCTGGGGCGGACGCCGGGCAACATCGTCGCCATCCGGCCGATGAAGGACGGCGTCATCGCCGACTTCAAGGTGACGGAAAAGATGCTGAATTATTTTATTCAGAAAGCGCATGGCCGCAAGATGCTGGTCCATCCGCGCATCGTGATTGGGGTTCCGTCGGAAATTACCCAGGTGGAAAAACGCGCCGTGGAAGACTCGGCGTACCGGGCGAAGGCGAGCGAAGTGTACCTGGTGGAGCAGGCAATGGTGGCGGCCATCGGCGCGGGTCTGCCCATTACCGAGCCGGGCGGCAATATGGTCGTTGACATCGGCGGCGGAACGACGGACATCGCCGTGATCTCGCTGTCGGGCATCGTCTATTCGCGGTCGGTCCGCATGGCCGGCAACCAGATGGACGAAGCCATCATGAATTACCTGAAGCGCAAATACAACCTGCTGATCGGCGAGCGCACCGCGGAACATATCAAAATGGAACTTGGCTCCGCGTATCCGCTGGACAAGCCCGCGACCATGGAAATTAAAGGGCGCAACCTGATTGAAGGCGTGCCGAAGACCATCACCATCGACGACAGCGAAATCCGCGAGTCTCTGGCCGAGTGCATCAGCACCATCATGAATGCCATCCGCGTGGCGCTGGAACGTACACCGCCGGAGCTTTCCGCCGACATCAGCGATCGCGGCATTGTGCTAACGGGCGGAGGCGCACTGATCAAGAATCTGGACAAACGCATTCGCGAAGAAACGGGGCTGCCGGTCTCCGTGGCGGACGATCCCCTCGCGTCTGTGGTGCTGGGAACAGGAAAGATGCTGTCGGATTTCCGATTGCTGCGCAAGATCAAGATCGATTAGGTATTGCCCTCCCCGAATACCCGCCGGGGGCTGCACGATAGATTTTTCGTTATCGCCGCGAATCCGGTGAAATACGCTCCGCGCGGGCGTTCCTGAAAGAACGCCTGTGCATAATGAATGTTCGCTCGTCGGCACCTCGAGCGAACACGGTCTATCATCCTCGCAGCCTGTTGCAGGCCTCATGGAATCCTTTCTCAGTCGAAACCGCAATCCACTGGTGCTGCTGGCTGTCGTGCTGGCGCAGTTACTGGGTCTTGCCGTGCAGGTGCGACGTCCAACGGCAGACAACAGTGGCCATCAGACGCGACTGGTTCGCTATTGGGTGGTCAGCCTGATGTCCCCCCTTGAGCGGGCATTTCTGTTTGTTGGGCATGGAGTCAGCCACACCTGGGACGGTTATGTAGATCTGCGCCACGTTCGAGCGCAGAACCAGCAGTTGCAGGCGGAACTGAACCGGATGCGGCTGGAGCAATCCTCGCTCGCCGAAGACGCCCGTCAAGACATTCGACTACAGAAGCTGTTGGGCTTCCAGCAGAATTACATTTCGAAAACGGTTGCCGGCCACGTGATTGGGACCAGCGGAACCGACCTGTCGCGGGTGGTCTACATCGATAAAGGTTTCGACAGCGGCATCCTGACCGACATGCCGGTGATCACGCCGGATGGAGTGGTGGGAAAAATCCGCGCGGTGTTTCCGCACTCGGCGCAGGTGCTGGAAATCAATGACCAGACCAGCGGGCTTGGTGTGGTTCTGACACGTACACGCTTGCGCGGTATTCTGCGCGGCACCACGGATGGGCGGACGGAGATCACCGACATTCTGCCGGATGAACGCATTCAACCGGGCGAACAGGTCATCACCAGCGGCGGCGATCAAGTCTATCCCAGCGGCCTTCCGGTGGGCGTGGTCGAACGCATCGTGCCGGACCCGGAGCAAAATTCCGATGTGGCTCTGCTGATCAAACCGGCGGTGAATCTGTCGCGTCTGGATGAAGTGCTGGTGATCACGCAAACGCAGAGCAGCATTCCGTCCACGATGCAGCAGGATGTTTCCACCAGCGAACAGAGGGCAGCGGACGTTCTGGCGCAGCGCCTACCGGGCGCGCTTCCGCCGCCGGCAGTGGGCCCGGATGGAAAACCTCTGGATGCAAATTCTCCGCCACCGCCCGTACGGCCGCCTGCACCGCTGCATCCTGACCGGTTTACACCGGGCGCTACGCCGCCAGCGGACGATCTGAAGCCGGGCGCCGCGTACCAGAAGCAGATGTTCGCGCCAGAATCGCCCGCGAACGCGACGGCACAGCCTGGCGGCGCAGCCAAGAGTTCGCCGGCAGACGGACAGCCAACAGCGACACCGACTCCCAAAATCAAACAGGAGCCGCAGAACTAGCGATGTCACTCTTGCACCCAAGCTCGCGACGAGAGATGGAGGAGCACCGCTTCCATCCGCTCGTCTTGATTCTGGTGCCGCTGCTGGCGATCTTTTTTCAGGCGTATCTGCCGCTGCGTTTTCCATCCGTCGGATTCCTCAACGTGCCGGTGCTTGTAGTCATTTATTTTGCCGTCTCGCGACGGAGTCCTATCGGTGGAACGCTGCTGGGCCTGATTATCGGAATCATCCAGGACGCGTTGACACACCTGCCGCTCGGCATCAACGGCATCATCGACTGCATTCTCGGCTATCTGGCGGCGTCCATCGGGCTGCGCATCGACGTGGACAATCCCGGCACGCGGCTGATCATGAACTTTACATTCATTCTGCTGGCCAGCATCCTGCACGTGCTGATCCTGCGCCGCCTGCTGGGCATCCACGAGCAGTGGTACGGGTTGCACGAGGTGGCTCGCGCGGTGGTCAATGGGTTAATCGGCGTGGTTCTGTTCGCGCTGCTCGACCGTCTGCGGCAGCGCCAGTGACCCCACAATCCGGAGTATCCTGAAGGCACATCCCCCGCCATGGCTGGCACAGCAAACAAAGACGACAAGATCCCATCGATCAAGCTGACGGCGATCCAGTACGTCATTGCGTTGATTCTCGTCATCCTGGTTTCCGGGCTATGGAGACTGCAGGTGCTGGGAGCGCAGAATTATCGCGCTCTTGCCCAGGCGAACCGGATTCGGAAAGTTCCCATCCTGGCGCCACGAGGAAAAATCTTCGACCGGTATGGACGCCTGATTGTCGACAACTATCCTTCAGTCACCTGTTTCCTGGTTCCCGAGCAGGCGCACGACCTGGACAGCGATATTCCGCTGATCGCCGAGGGACTGCACATGCAGCCGGACCAACTGCGGGCGGTGCTGCTGCGCTATCGCCACCAGCCGAAGTATCAGCCCATCCCGCTGCAGCAGGACATCACGCCGGACGAGCAGGCCTTCATCGCGGCGCACGCCAATGAGCTACCAGAGCTGGAAACGATTGAGGAACAGCGGCGACTCTACCCTAGCAACGGATTTGCGGCGCACCTGATCGGCTATGTTGGGGAAGTATCGGAAGATATGCTGGACGACCCGCGCTATGCCTTCTACCAGCCGGGCGACGTGGTGGGACGATCGGGCGTCGAGGAGTCCTACGATCCCATATTGCGCGGTCAGGATGGATCGCGCGATGTGATTGTCGATAGCCACGGACGCGAGTTGGGCGCGCTCGGGATCGAGCCAGCGGTGCCTGGCAAATCCATACGATTGACGATCGATCTAGATATCCAGAAGGCTGCCGAGGATGCCATGGGGCAGCGGGAAGGCGCTCTGGTGGCCATCGATCCGCGCACCGGCGAAGTACTCGCCATGGTGAGCCGGCCGACGTTCGATCCGAACGATTTTGCCATCCGCATCCATCGCAAGCAGTGGGATGCGCTGCTCACGAATCCAGAGAATCCGCTGATGAACAAGGCGATCCAGGCGCAGCTTGCTCCCGGCTCGACTTTCAAGATCATCGAAGCCATTGCCGGCCTGCAGGACGGAATTGCGCAGACGCTGAAAGTGGATTGCCACGGCGGCGCCGTCTTCTATGGGCGATATTTCAAGTGCTGGATCACAGCCCGGCATCAGTCGCACGGAATCACGGACATCAGCAAGGGAATTTATCAGTCCTGCGACGTGTTTTTTTACACCCTGGCGGAAAAGCTCGGCATCGACAAGATCGCGTACTGGGGCCACAGGTTCGGGCTGGGAGAGAAGACTGGCATCGACCTGCCCAACGAAGCGACGGGCATCATGCCCTCGCCGGAGTGGAAGATGCGGAACTACCACCAAAAATGGTTTGCGGGAGAAACCATCTCGGTAGGAATCGGGCAAGGCGCGATCGCCGTTACGCCGATCCAACTGATACGCGCCATCGCAGGCATCGGGTCCGGCGGAGTTCTGAAGCGGCCGCACGTTGTGTTCCCCAGCGAGATACCGCCGGACCTGACCGGGTATTACCAGAGCCAGTTTCCGGGCTCGGGAGATCAAGTGATTGCCATCGATCCCGCGAACTGGGAAATTGTGACGGACGCGATGGCGCAGGTAACGACGTTTGCCGGGACCGCTGGGATGGCGCACCTGGATGGCATCGACTTCGCCGGGAAAACCGGCAGCGCGCAGATTGTCAGCAATGCATACAAGGCGTCTGTGGGAGGCGGCGCGAAACTGAACGATACCGCCTGGTTCGTCGGCATGACGCCGAGACGCAACCCGGAAATTGCGGTCGTTCTGATGTGGCAGAACGGTTCCGAGGGATATCTCAGCGCACGACTGGCGGCACGCGTGATCGCAGCGTATGTCGACAAGCAGCGGCGCGAAGCCGATAACCTCCCGCAGGTTGTGAGCGCGACCAAACCAGCCGAGGCCAATCCTCCGACCGCGGTTCCGGCGGTTCAGCAGAACAAGGCGGCTCCCACCGCCGGCGCGAAGCAGAAGGTAACTGGTCGTCTGCGTCCGAACGCGGCTGCGAATCAGCCGTCGATTGCAATGGCTGCTCTTTGGACCAGTCCGGCGAATGGCACGAACGACACATCTGGAACGCAAATCCCCAAACGCGTCGCCTCCCTGTTTCCACTGCCTGCTGGAACAACGTTGCACGCCGGAACTTTCCTGCTTCCATCCGATCCAGTCAAGTCGACCCCGCGTCCCTTGAGAACAAAGGCACCGGCACTCCCCGACTCGCATGGCCGCAGCCCATCGCGGCGGAAGAGCGGAACCTAACCTATGCGCCGTTTCCTTTCCTATCGCGATTTCGACTGGACGCTGCTGGTGTTTGTGCTGGCCCTGTCGGTGATCAGCGTGCTGGAAATCTACAGCGCAACGTTACACACGAAGTTCGTTCACTTCGATGAGAAGCAGATTCTGTGGCTGGCAGGCGGGTTCGTCAGCATGTTTGTGCTGTCGCTGATCGACTACCATATTCTGCTGGACATCGCGGTGTGGGCCTACGGAATCTGCCTGCTATCGCTGGCAGCGGTGCTGGTTGTGGGCACGAAGGTGCTGGGAGCGCGGCGCTGGATCCATCTGCCCGGCGGCATCCACTTCCAGCCCTCGGAGTGGGTCAAGCTGATTCTGATTGTGGTGCTGGCGCGATACTTTACAAACCTGGGCGGCCGCGAGTTGACATGGAAAGACATCTTCAAGGCAATGGCCATTGTCGGCGTACCTATGCTGCTGGTGCTGAAGCAACCGGACCTCGGAACCGCGCTGACCTATGCGCCAGTCCTGCTGGTGGGTCTGTTTCTCGGCGGCATACGGTTTCGGCAGGCGGCGATCCTGTTTCTGGCGGCCTCGCTGGCCATTGTTCCGGCGTGGTACAAGGTGCTGAAGCCGTATCAGAAGCAGCGACTCACAAGCTTTTTGCAGCCCGATAACGACCCTCGGGGCAGCGGGTATCAGATTCGACAATCCTTGATTGCGGTGGGTTCCGGCGGCATCTGGGGGCAGGGTGCAGAGCGTGGCAGCCAGACGCAGGGCGACTTTCTTCCGATTCCCTATACGGATTTTATTTTCGCGGCATTTTGCGAGGAGCATGGATTGGCGGGGGCCATTTTCGTCCTGCTGTTATACTTTTTATTGTTGATGCGTTTAGTTCAAAACGCTCAAACCGCCGCTGACCTGCCCGGCACTTTGATTATTATGGGGGTCGTGGCCGTCCTGATTTTTCAGATCGCGGTCAATGTGGGCATGGTCATCGGGTTGATGCCGGTTACCGGTATTCCTTTGCCCCTAATGAGTTATGGCGGCTCATCGGTGCTGTTTGCGTTTCTGGCCTTCGGCATCGTCATGAACATCCGCATGAGCCGCTTTGTAAATTAGCAGCATCTCTGGCGCACGAGAAGGCCGCGCCAGACAAGCAAATTCGCGCATCCGACGTCCAAATCAGAATGACTGATGACATGGATGCGACAAGAGGTTTTTCTCGGTAAGGCAGATTCCAACCGAGACCAGGCAGGTTTGATCGAATGCACGCATTGAGAAACGCAGCTGGACTGGAAACGGCCCCACCCCTTTTGGGGGAAGTAGTGGCCACAAAGTCTTTGCGTGCCGTTCTTTCACGTCGCAGTCAAGATTCTTCGCTTCCATTGCCAACCCGCTCTCGCGGGAGAGTCGTATTTCCCTGGCCTAAAGCAAGTTTCCCATCCGCAGCGTCATCAGAACACACCCTCGATCCAACCGCCCTAGTCACGGTCGCCGCGCACGGAGTTCGCTAGCGCGTAGAAATCTGCCTCGCCAATACCCCGAGTCCGCCGCCTTGATGGCTTCGGACTGGAATGAGGCAGCATGACAAAAGAAATTTATATCTCCAGCACCCCCCACGAAACGCGGCTGGCAGTCGTCGAAGACGACCAGCTTGCGGAAATCTATTACGAACGCGAGAACGAATACACGCTCGCCGGATCCATTTACAAGGGCAAAGTTACCCGCGTGCTTCCCGGCATGCAGTCGGCCTTCGTCGACATTGGCCTGGAACGCGACGCCTTCCTGTACGTCACCGACTTCGCCGAAGAGCAGGAAGATGGCGAAGAGTATGTACCGCTGGCGCCGGGACAATCTCGGGGCCAGCGGCGTCCCAACGGAGGGCACTCGAATGACACGCGGGGGGCAGTCGAGGGCGACTCTCACGCCAGCGGGGAAGAACCCGCGGCGCGTTCCTTCGACGACAGGAAGCCAGCCGGACAGCCCGCTCGCGAAGCGTCGACTACGCCGGGCAGCTCGTCAGGTGAGGAAGACGGTGGCCCTGGCGGACGCCGCTGGCGCGGACGGCGCGGACGGCGGCGCGGACGGGGCGGACCATCCGGGCAGGAACGGTCATCTTCGAATGGTCAGGGTGGATTTACCGAAGCTCAGCGGACGGAGAGCGCCGAGTCAACGCAATTTGAAACGGAAGCGATTTCACCCGGCGCGACCTTCG
>JAJZIF010000160.1 GCA_021810735.1 Acidobacteriota bacterium | reverse complement strand
TGCCTTCAAAAAACAATTCTCCTGCGCGAATGACGAGTCCTCTCCCGCGCTCTCCATCGGCGCGTCTCCGGGCAATTGCGTCCAGCTCAATTCCTTCATGGAAAGCTTTCCCCTCGAGGGCCAAGGCCTCGACTGGATCCACAGTATCGCGGAGGCTCGACGTCAACGCGCCAGAGATTTTCATCGCTTTGTGAACCATGAGATGCCCCCGGCGCGTTTCCACATGCTCCAGCCCCCGCGCGAGTACCAAGAACTGGCCGCATCCATCTTCCTGCATTGCAAGACGCTCTTGCTGGGCGATACCGTAGGACTCGGCAAGACCGTTGCCGCGATCGCCGCTCTCAGCAATCCCAATCTCCATCCCGCGGTCTACGTGACCCAGACCCATCTGCCCAGGCAGGTCCAGGAATCCTTCAGAAAGTTTTCTCCCAAACTGGAAACCCACATTGTCACTTTAGGGAAACAGTACGACCTCAGCTTCATTCGCGGGCTTGGCGGCTTCCCTCTTCCCGACATCGTGCTGATTTCGTACTCGAAACTTCCCCGCTGGGCGGCCTACCTCGCCTCGTTCGCCAAAACAGTCGTCTGGGACGAAGTGCAAGAGCTTCGCCGCCCCACCTCGGCCCGGTATCAAGCCGCCAAACTTCTTGCAGATGCGGCCGAATTCCGCATGGGGATGTCCGCAACCCCGATCTATAACTATGACGGCGAAATCTTCTACGTCATGGACGTCATCGCGCCAGGAGAACTCGGCGCCTGGGAAGACTTCTACCACCGCTGGTGTACCGGCGGAAAAGCGAAACCGCAGCTGACAAGTCCCAAGCTGTTCGGACAACATCTGCGTGACTCCGGATTCTTCCTGCGCCGTACCCGCGAAGACGTTGGCCGTGAACTCCCGCCATGCAGCTACGTGCTGCAGCCCGTCTCGTCCGACCATAAAGAACTGGAAAAAGTCACCGAGAGTTGCACGGACCTCGCCAAGGCCCTTCTCAAGTCGACTGGTAGCGGCTTCGACAAACTCCGCGCTTCCCAGGAATTCAACAACAAACTGAGGCTTGCCACTGGACTCGCCAAGGCACCCTTTGTCGCGGAGTTTGTGCGCATGCTGGTTGAGTCTGGAGAGAAAGTCGTCCTCTTTGGCTGGCACCATGCCGTCTACGACATTTGGAAAGCCAAGTTCCAGGGCCTCCCCTTCCGCATGTATACCGGGACCGAATCCATTGCCCAAAAAGAGTCCGCAAAAATGGACTTCATCTCCGGTAAAACCCAGCTCCTGGTCCTGTCGCTTCGTTCCGGGGTCGGTGTCGATGGCCTGCAAGGTTGCAGCAGCCTCTGCGTTGTCGGCGAATTGGACTGGAGTCCTGGGGTCCAGGAACAAGCCATTGGAAGAGTCTGGCGCGATGGGCAAACCAAGCCCGTCACCGTCTACTACATGCTGTCGGAAGAAGGCAGCGATCCCTATATGGCCGAGGTCCTCGACCTGAAGACCCTGCAAAGTACCGGCGTCTGCGACCCCAAACGAAACGTGGACGACAATCTGTTTCAAAACCTCGAGATCGACCCCGACCGAATCAAAGAACTCGCACGGCGCTACCTTCAAGTCAATGCCGGCAAATTCGATGAAGAAGAACCGACCGCGAACAAAATCAGGTCGCCGATCCCGGCGCGGAAAAACGGCGCGTATGGGTTTCGCCAGATTGCATCTCGAGACCCTCACGATGTCGAACGGGAACGCAAATACTACGCTGAGGACCCCTCGTAACGACAATCGCATTTCCCATCGGATTAAGGAGAAATCTCTATGCCTACATCTCTCGCCAGACTTGAACGTTTTGCCGCATATCTGGACATGGTAGTGGCCCATAACCGTGTGGAAGTATCCCGGTGGGCCCCCAAGCAATTCCTCGTTGCCGAATACGACAGCGGAGACCTGAACTGGATCTATACCGCCGACTCCCTCGCCGAATGTGCGGCCTTGATCAATGCCGGTTCTGTTCGCGATACCAGCGTCTTTGACCTCGACACCGGCCGGGAACATCGTGTGGTATACACCGCCAGTATCGAGGCGTATGGTTTTGTTTCCGAGCGCAAAGTCGACACTTCGACCCCATAGTTCAAGAAAGGAATGCAGAGATGCTTAACGAAGCGAAAGAACTGTTGATGGCAATCGCGCAATTCGAGATGTCCGCAGACGGCGATTCGGACGACAAGGAGCATGACTCGGCTGTGGAAATGGCCACAGCAGCCCGAACGTTTCTTCTGAAAACTGCGTCACGAAATGTCGAGTTGGCGGATTTGATTGACAAATTCGCAGCGTGTGAAGCTTCCTTGAACGATACGAAGCTTAGGCTACGGCGAGCGCGGATTGACTACTATCTGCCCGAGACGAGCGTTGCGCGTCTCGACAACGAATATCCGATTCCCGAAAGACCCGGCCGCTACTTTGCCATCGAGAAGAGCGACGGTAATGGCGTATGGGCCATGGATGCCGAAACAATCGACGAACTGGCGCGCGCAATGAACGAGTCCGAAACCCGCCGCAACGGCGCAGAGGTCTGGGATCTGGACATTGATCCAGAGGGAGCAGAGGGAAATGCCGCGCGCATCACCTATGTGGAGAGCGTGATCGCGTTCTATGCACATGGCGTATGTGTGTGGGCAGCTAAGCGCGATTGACAGGGTGATCGGCATAGGGAAGCTTGAGCCATAGCCTGTCGCACTGTGAGCACAAATTCCTCCGATACCCTCTCTTGTTGTCGAAAGGACTCCCCAATGCAGCCCCTTCTCTCCATCGCTGCGGCGGGGAGCACGCCCCAGCCGGTGCTCGATTTTGGCCCGCAGTCATTCAACTGGCAGGTCGCTCTCACGCCCGATGTCGAATCCATGTTGCAACGCAACTGTGTCGTCGCGGTCGGTGTATCGGGCGGAAAAAATTCCGTTGCATGCGCCCTGGCCGTCGATCGCCATTTGAATAGCATTGGACACGCCGGCCCTCGCCTCCTGATTCACGCTGATTTGGGAAGGGGGTAGTCGTCCAGCGCAAAGCAGGCGACATGCTGGCGCTCTGGCAGGGACGCTGGGCGAACAACCTCACCCGCTACCGTGACCTGTTGTGCGTCAAGCTCATCCTTCCGTGGAGCACGCCTTCGATGCGCTTCTGCACATCGGAATTAAAGACAGCGGTCATCGCCTCTGCACTCAAGAAGCGTTTCGACGGACTGAACATTCTCAACATCACGGCTGTCCGGTTAAAAGTCGAACAGAATCAGTTGGTTGGAAGGTTGCTCTAACTCATCTTGAGTGTCGTATCGCTGAAGTGCCCGTAAAATGGGGGTTTTCTCGAACAGGGTAACACTGAAAATCTGTAGAAGTTGGTAGAGGCTGGCCTCCATGCCGAGGCGTTTGCGCACGATGGCCACCAGGACATAGACCGAGACAGCGATCCAGATTTGCATCTTCACGGCATTCTCGCCGGTGCCGTAGAAAGCCTTGATGCGCAGATGCTGTTTGATCCAGCGAAACAACAGGGCGACATACTGCCCATCAACATCATCCCGATGAAGTCACGATCCACTATCGATTTCATCCGTTGTGCACGCAGAAGCTTCCGGTGATCCGGCGGTACGAACGTTACAGCGAGACATTTTACGTGGTGCGCCGAGCCGACGGGCGTCCTTTGGCAGTGCCAGGTTGGATGACGAATCCAGAAGCGGCGAACGTAACATTTGTATCGACGGCCCGCTTGCCCGGCAAAGTGCTTCTGAGATTATGCAATGCGGCCGTGACCATCCCTACCTCCGCTGTGCACAATGTGCACGAGGAGAATCAGGATGCCAACGGCCAGAACAAAACAGCAACGCCATCTTTTCGAGGAACCTCTTCCCGCAGTCGGCGTACAACTTCCGCAGGAGGTAATAGACCCGCTTCGCCATACATTGACGCAGTGGATGCAAGCGCAGGTCAGGGGAATTCGCAAGGAGGCCGGCGATGAACAAGATCACCGCTGAGCATTTATCTCGGCAAGCCTGTGTCTACATTCGTCAATCAACGGCAGGACAGGTGCGGCAGAACCTTGAGAGCCAGCGCCGCCAATATGCCTTGGTCGACCATGCCCGCTCTCTGGGCTGGGAGAACGTCCAGGTAATCGATGAAGACCTCGGCATATCAGGGTCTGGAACTCGCCGTCCAGGCTTTGAACGCTTGTTGCGTGCGCTCTGCGATGGGCAAGTTGGAGCAGTCTTCAGCATCGAGGCGTCCCGTCTGGCGCGTAATGGGCGGGACTGGCATACGCTTCTGGAGTTCTGCAGTGTGGTTGGCGCGCTGCTGATCGATGCCGAGTCCGTCTACGATCCAAGGCTCACGAATGATCGCCTGCTGTTGGGCATGAAGGGCACGATCAGCGAGATGGAAGTTGCCAATTTTCGCGAACGAGGTCAAGCGGCGTTGTGGCAAAAAGCACAGCGTGGCGCATTGGTGCAGCGGGTTGCGGTTGGTTATCTGCGCGGAGCGGATGACAGGATCGAGAAGGATCCGGACGTTCGGGTTCAGTCCAGCATCGATCTGGTCTTTGGTAAATTTGCAGAGCTGGGCAGCGTGCGCCAGGTCTATTTCTGGCTGGATCGCGAGCAGATCGAACTGCCTGTTGTTTTGGGCACGAAAGATGCCCGCGAAAAGAGATGGAAGCGCGCCCGCTATCATGCGGTTCTCAGCATTCTGAAGAATCCGGTCTATGCGGGCGCATACGCGTACGGACGCGCGAAAACGATAACGCGCCTGGAGGCTGGTCAGAAGGTTCAGCGCCGGGTAAAACGCCGCCGCGAAGACTGGGCGGTATTGATTTTGGATCATCACGAGAGCTACATTGACTGGGACGTATATCAAAGCAATCAAGCGATGATTGCCCACAACGAAAACGCGAACAGTCGCGCCGTGCGAGGAGCGGTTCGGCACGGAGAGGCGTTGCTCGCCGGTCTGTTGCGCTGTGGCCACTGCGGAGCGAAGATGCTGGCGCAATATCCTCGGCAGCGCGTGATTCGTTATCAGTGCTCAGGGTACATGCTCAATCGCGATCAACCCAGTTGCGTGATGTTTGGCGGACTTCGCGCTGACCGCCTGGTGTCGGAGCAATTGTTGCGCTGCCTGTCGCCGCTTGGCATCGATGCGGCTACATCCGCAATCGCCGCGCTTGAGGATGCCAACGATGAGCGTATTCATCAAAAGACGCTGGCTCTCCAACAAGCGCGTTATGAAGTGGCACATGCGCGCCGGCAATATGATGCAGTGGATCCCTCCAATAGGCTTGTGGCTGCAGAACTCGAACGCCGCTGGAATCGGGCGCTGACTGTTGAAGCCGATCTTGAAGCAGAGCTCGCCGCGCTTGAAGATGGCCGCGAACATCCCATTACCGAGGCACAAAAGCAAGAGCTGCTGGACTTCGCACGGGATATACCACGACTATGGGAGGACCCGCTCAGTTCGCCAGAGTACAAGAAGCGCCTGCTTCGCATCGCGCTGAAGGAGATCACGGCCACCTGCGAGGCCGAGACGATACGGCTTGTGTTGCACTGGCAAGGCGGGGATCATACCCAAGTGGAGTTTCCCAAAATCCACACTGGGCAACATCGTTATGCGACCGGCCACGAGATTGTAGAGCTGATTGGCAAGCTGGCGCACATCGAGCCGGACGCGCGCATCGCATCGATCTTGAATAAGAATGAACACCGCACAGCACACGGGCAAAGCTGGACAGCAAAGAATGTATGCGCGGTGCGCAATCATCATGCGATTCCAGTTTACCGAGACGGGGAACGGAAGAATCGGGGTGAAGTCTCTGTCCGTGAAGCTGCCGATGCTCTTGGAGTTACGCCAACGACGATTTTTCGGCTGATTCAGTTGAAGCAATTACCGGCCACGCAAATCTGTGGCAACGCACCATGGATACTGCTGAAAAAGGACGTCGAGCGATACGCGGAGGAAAGACGCAGGGCAACACCCCCACCAACGGCGAATTTAACGAAGCTGCTCTTTGAGATTCAATGACATACGAAGGAGTGCATCATGTCGTATTCTCGAAGAAGAGTTCCACCGCCCACCTTTTCTTGTAGATTTCGGCGATGGCCAGCGGTGGCAGTGTGAAATTATTTGTCAAGAACTTCAGCCGCTTGCCGGTTTCCGGATCGCAATAGGTGACGCGGCGCAGTGCATCCGGATACGCCGTTGCCGAACCGTAACTAGTCAGAATGACCGTATGGTCGCTGCGCAGGCCGGTAGCCTTATCGACCGGGCGGGAATAGCGCCGCTGAAGCAATACGTTCGTCTTGGTGCGCATGACGAAGAAAGCCGACTCCAGCGTGAAGCGATAGAGACGCTCGAAGTCAATGTAGCCGCGATCCATCACGTAGAAGGCACCGGCTTCGAGGTCGATTTCGTCGAGCACGTTCACGTCATGCACCTTGCCGTCGGTGATGCGGATGAAGGTGGGAATCGATCCATGCAAATCGAGCAGGGTGTGCATTTTGACAGCGGCCTTCTGCTTGCGGAATCTGGCCCAGGGAAACAGCGCCAGACAAAGATCGATGGTCGTCGAGTCCAGTGCATATAGATCGCGCACATCCTTGATGCCGGTCGCGTCGTCGGCGTAGAGCTTGACCGCCGCGCGGATCAACACCTGGGCAAAGTCGGCAAAGATGCGCCAGTCGCGGTCCTCGTTGGCGTCGGCCAATGTAGAACGCGCCACGGCCGAGCCGAAGCCCATGTGATACAGCTTGGGTCCAATCGCGCCCAGGCAGGCTTCGATGTCGCGCAAGCTCTCGCGGTAGGCCAGTTGAGCAAAGGCCATGGCGAGGAACTGCTCCCAGCAGGAAAGCTTCTTGGTATAGCGGTCGCCGCGGTAACGGGCGACACAGCGGCGGAACTCGCGATCAGGAAGAAAGTCAATCAACTGGGAGAAGATGCTCTTGCCTTCGTTCATCCCCTCATCATGGGCGATCAGGCAGGAGGCAGGCACGCATTTCAAATCGCGGCAAGCAAAATACGCCTATAACGTGCCTGTTTTATATCGGTTGCGAGACAGGAACATGGCTTTACCGGACAGCCGTGTCTCAACATCACGGGTGTCCGGCGCCAGGAAAGCCCGCCGCGTAGCCGTATGCCAGTCTCGGCCCCAATGTCACTGCTGGAGCGGAAGAATGCCGCCGGTATGTCCTGGAACGCCATCATTGAATGGAGGCTGGACGATGTTCTGGAAAGCATTTCAGTATCCGGTCTTGCTCTGCACGAGGCGTATACAAAGTTTGGCTCAAGCCGCGTCAGTTGCGCTTTCTGCATTATGGGCTCGGAGTCCGATCTTCTTGCTTCTGCGGGCTGCGCCGACAACCAGGACGTCTACCGCTTGATGGTGGAACTTGAAGCCGATTCCACGTTCGCCTTTCAGGGCAAACGCTGGCTGGCCGGCGTCGCGCCTGATCTGCTTACCGCCCCACTTCGTGAGCGCATTCAGGAGGCGAAGCGCAAATCCGTCCTGAGACAGAGCATCGAAGCTGAACTCCCCGCGCATCTCCTGTTTGCTAAGGGGTGGCCAACGGCCATGGCAACCGAGGACGAGGCCGAATTGATCGCAAGCGTGCGGCGCCGGATCTCGGAACTGGTTGGCATCGATGCGAAGTGCCTTACCGGCGATTCCGTGCGGTCTCGATATGCTGGATTGATGGCGGCGCATGCAGCGAAGAAAGCTGTCAAAAAGTAAGAGCATCGTCGTCTGGATGCAAATCAACTTGCTTACAACACATCGTCCGACGGTATATCCTGCTGGTAGTCGGAGTAGGGATCATGATTTCTCATGACCCCCTCCGCGGATCCGGACGGGCGGATTTCCCGCATCCGGCTCTTACCTCAGGTAATGACGCCCATAC
>JAJZIF010000159.1 GCA_021810735.1 Acidobacteriota bacterium | reverse complement strand
GCCGAAACGCTGTGCACCGCGCCCCAGTCCGACGTGTTGAACCCGTCGAAATTCCACTCGTCGCGCAGCACATCCGTCAGCAGGTAATGGTTCTCGCAGCTGTAGTAGCCGTTCACCGTCGAATACGCGCACATGATCGAGCCAACCTTCGCCCTGCGGATCGCCGCGCGAAATGCTGGCATATATAGCTCGTGCAGCGCACGCCGGGAAACGCTCACATTGTCTTCCGGCGTGTTGCGATTGGTCTCCTGATTGTAGGCGTCGAAGTGCTTCACCTGAGCCATCGTCCCCGTGCTCTGAATGCCTCTGATTTCTGCCACCGCAATGTCCGCCGCCAGCGTCGGATCTTCCGACAGACTCTCGAACTCCCGGCCCCAGCGCGGATCTCGATCGATATTCACTGTCGGCCCCAGATCCACGGCCGACCCCTTGGCGGCCTGCTCGGCCCCGATCACCCGTCCATACTCAAACGCGAGCTTCCGCGAAAACGTCGCGGAAACAGCCGTACCCGCCGGTAGGTTGGTGACATCCTTCATCCCGTCCCCGACACCATTCGGGCCATCCTCCAGGCCAATCGACGGGATGCACAGCGATGGAATCGCCGGTGTATTACCCACGTACGGCTTGGTGCCGTGGCCGGCCACCATGCTGATCTTCTGCGCGACTGTCATCCTCTTCATCAGCATCGCAACCCGTTTCGCTATCGGCAGGTGCGGATTCAGCCACGGACAAGCCGCCACCGTGCCTGCAGGTTTTGGAGGTGCTGCAGTGGCTGTACGTGATCCAGCAATGCAAAGGAACGCGAGCAGTGTCATCCAAAGCGCCATTCTGAGCTTGTGTCGGCACCTTACGATTTGAGTTAGTCTATCTTTGCTCTCGGGATCACACTTGGAAGCATGTGTGATGCCACACGGTACGCATGTGGGGTGCTTCGGACAAACCTGATACGTGTCCATGACTTGAGATCCTCTCCTAGGATTAGAATTTCTCGATGGGAGTCAAGCTTGAAAGAATTGCTATTGACGTTCTCTAAGTGCGAATAAGCCCAAGACTAGGCGCTTGACTCAGCGGCACCCGTTGGCCAATACCTTTGCTTCGAGGCGAAGCAAGCGGTCAAGCGTGATCGACAATGTTTGCAACCGATGAATCGATGGATGACTTGAATGTTATAGCTGGGTAGTAGGGAGGCAGGCCTCGCTGATCTTTGTCAAATGGGGCAATCCCTGTAGTATTCACATACCAGTGCAGTAATCGCTGCTGCATCATGTGTTGAATGTCGGCAACTGCCTTGTCGCCATACCGATTGTTCAACTCATGGGGATCCTCGGCGTAAATGTACAACTCACTTTGCCCCTGCGGGCGACTGATCAGTTTGTAGTCATGCGTCCGAACCATAGCCGCGCGACTTATCGTCTGTGGATACTTGTCCTGCAGCAGCGATTTCGGATAGTAGAGTTCCTCAGGAGAATTTCCTAACGGCTCAAAACACTGTGGCTCATAGGTGTTGTAGCCTCCCTCACAGAAGCCGGCACGGTTCGCATCGCCCTGTCCTCCGTAAATCTGGGGCAGGAGGCTTTGGGAGAAGTGAGTATGCTGCGCTTCTGTTTGAGCCAAGTCCAGGCAAGTTGCCATCATATCGAATAGCTCGACTACATTTTTTACACGATGTCCTTCTGTCGCTCCTGGAACATGTGCAATCAATGGCACGTGTGTCAAGCTGTCTTCCAGGCCGCTTGGCCACTTCTCGACCAGTCCGTAATCTCCGGCGTAGTCTGCATGGTCAGAGAGTAAAAGTATGGCAGTGTCTTTTGAGTGATTGGTTCTTTCGACGGCCTCCAAGATGTGACCCATGAGCCAGTCGCTGTAGCTGACCATGCCGTAGTAGAGCGCACGTACCTGACGAAACGTGCTTTCCGGTACTTTGTCCAGTCCATAGAGTTCCCGAATTCCATCCACATAACTGGGTCTCTTCGGGAGACCAATCGGGCGCAGACCGTGAATGTCGGCAGCCTTGTACATGTCGTAAAAGCCAGTTGGCGCTCCGTAGGGAGGGTGTGGAAATGAGAGGGGCAGAAATATGCAGAATGGCCGGTCAGACTCCCGTCTTTCGAGAATTCTGATGGCGTTCTGAACATGTTCGTAATCTCCGGTGTGATGAGGTTCGCCGCGAGGCTCCGTTATGAAAGTATGGGGACCGATAATGCGCTGTGCGAATGCGCTTTTATGATTGTGAGCCTGGGTTGTATGACTGTGACCTAGATTGATCTTTGGATAGTTCCATTCTGTGACGCTTCCGTAAAAACTTTGAGCAGCCAACGCGTCATTTTTGCCGTACCAGAAAACGTCATAGCCAGCGTCTTTGAGGTAGCGGAACAGATTGGGCTCGTTTGGTCGCAAATAGTAAAAAAGACTGCGGTGTCCACGGACACTGGTGGGCCATCCAGTTAACATGCTGCAGCGGGAAGCGCCGCATACTGGATATTGCACGTTGCAGTTTTCGAACAGCGTGCCCATTTTCGCGAGTTTGTCGAAGTTTGGTGTCTTCGTGATTGGGTTGCCATAGCAGGAAAGCGCATCAGCTCGCATTTCATCCGGTTGGAAGATGATGATGTTCTGCTTTCTTGAGGGACGCGTTGCTTTCACTGGAGCATCAGAAGGGCTTTCTGGCCGCACGGTGTCTCCCTGACCATTCGCGCGATCTGCAAAACCGGCTACCATTGCAGCCCCGCCTGCTGCTAAAAAGTTCCGCCTGCTTACCTGATGATTGAAGCCTGATTTGTCATCCTGCATGACTTTGCTCCTTGTGCCCTCAGTGCTCGTCCCGTACCGTTCCGTGATACGGCAGAACCTTATCATGCCTGCAGAATAATCCGCAAGAAAAGACTAAAAGATCGAGATTTCAAGAATCTGGCGAGACCCTAATGGCAAATGCGCGCACGCTCCGCTCATTAGTTTAAATAAATCTTGACACGCGGCTAAAAGGGATACTAGTCTTTCTGTCAACGGATTACTGCCTACGGACGTGCTCAATCGTCTAAGGCCAACTGAACGATCCTTGACCTGAAGCCGAAGGGGTGACCGGGCGTATCGAATGAATTCGATGAACACGCCCGCTCTTACCAAAGCCGTCAATTTTCAGTCGGTAGTCTTGTCTACTTTGAAGACTTCGACCAACATTCTTCGCCTCAAGGCAAGAGATTCCAACCATCCCCGATGGGGACGCTAAAGACTATAGGAGGAAGAAATGGAAAGGCTTGAAATAGGGAGGCGTGGGGTGGTTCTAAAGTCGGCCGGCTCCAGTGTTCATTCATTTTCGGCGAGGAGCCGAAGGGCTCTCAGGCTGAAAGTAAGTACATGGGGCATGTTGTTTGTGCTGGTGGGCCTAATGACCTGCGTGTCGGGGCTGCATGCGCAGACCACTGCCAGCCTTTCCGGCGCCGTGACCGATCCGACCGGTGCGGTAATCCCCGGTGCAAAGATTACGTTGACCAACGATTCGACCGGCGCAGAACGGGTGACGATAACGAACGGGGCGGGAGAATTCATTATCCCGGCACTAATCCCCGATAAGTATTCGATTCATATAGCGGTGAAGGGATTTAAAAGCTACGAGCAGCATGGTTTACAGCTGACTGCCGGTGCTGCGGCTCAGATGCCACCCATCAAGCTGGCGATTGGCAGCGCTGCCCAGACAGTTACCGTTCGTACGACGACACAGATTCTGCCTACCGTCGACGGCGAGCATGCGGCCGTGCTGACGGCGCAGGACATTCATAAGCTGGCGCTGAACGGCCGCGACGTTTCCCAACTTCTCAAAATTCTACCGGGTGTAACGACTACCCCGACCGGACTGGGCAACTCGACCGGTTTCAGCCCCGTCGTTACTGCAGCATCGAGCGTCGTCGGGAAGGGCATTGTCGCCGACGGCGCACCGTATCGTGGGGGCACCACACAACTGATGGATGGTGTGAACATTACAGACCCGGGGTGCAACTGCAATGCCATTGCAACGGTCAATCCTGCTATGACCCAGGAAGTCACTGTGGAGACTTCGAACTTCGGCGCCGAATCGCCCTTCGGTCCGATACTGATCAGCTCGATCAGCAAGTCGGGTGGCGCCAAGTATCACGGCGAAGGCTACTTCATTGCGAAGAATGATGTCCTCAATGCCAACGATTGGCAGAGCAAGCACGAGGGGAAACCACGTGGCAATGCCCATTTCTACTACCCTGGCTTCAATGTTGGCGGACCGGTTCCGGGCACCCACAAGAAACTCCGTTTTTGGTTTGGCTTTGAAAGGGATCTGCAGGACCTGGGCAATGCCGCCGTTCTGAAATCATTCATTCCTACAGCGGATATGATGAGCGGCAACTTCGGCCCCACGGCTGCAAACTCCTCTTTTTGCGTGGGTGCAAGTAACATTAACAGCACTGTAGACAGTGGTTGTAACGATCTGACCGGTACGGTTCTGCCGGATGGAACGGTACTTGCTGGTGGTGGGGGTGCAGGCAGTCAGATTCCGCAGCAGTTTATCGACCCCGGTGCCAAGGTGTTGGCGAGCTTCTGGCCGAAGGCTAACGCAAATCCTGCAACGACACCCGGCTACTACAACTACTATCAGATCATTCCCAGCATCGAAAACGGCTGGCTATACCGGGTCCGAATGGACTATTCGCCATCGCCAAATACCCAAATGTTCATTTCTTATCAGCAGGGTTTCACCAAGAGTCTGGCGAACGGCAACGGTGCCCATATCTATTACACGCCAGCCAACTCGATTCCTTATCCGGGTGGCGGACTTGAGAGTTACACTTATACGAAAGCTTTGGCCGGCCACCTCGTTCACACCTTTGGCCCAAACCTGACTAACGATTTGATTGTGGCATGGGGCTACATGAACGCTCCTGTATCACCCAACAACCCGAGTGCAGCCACGCGGAACGGTCTCGGCTATCCTTACGGGACGCTCTTCAATACCGGCTCCGACGTATTGCCTTCGTATAATACTGCCGGAAACTTCACCTTCCCGGATTTCAGTCAGCCGGACGATTTTGAGAATTCAAGCCACAGTTACCTGCTTAGAAAAGAGATTCCGTCTCTGGCTGATAACCTGACCTGGCAGGTGAAGCAGCACACCATCAAGATGGGCGTCTTCATGCAGGAAGTGAGCAACGATCAAGGTGGAACAACCTCTCCCAACGGCCACTTTACGAGCTTTAATATGGGAGGCACCGCACTGCCGAACGTAGTTACCGGGCAGGTCGAAGGCTCGCCCAAAAACCCGACTGCCAACTTCTTGATGGGTATCGCGCGCGGTTACACAGAGAACAACATCTCAAAAAAACTAGAAACGGCTTTTGGCGATTTTGCCGCCTATTACGATGACACATGGCATGTGACCAAAAAGCTTTCCGTCGAATATGGCATGCGGCTGGAGCACATTGGCCACTGGTACGACAAGAACAAGGTGGGCATGGCAGTTTTCATGCCGTCGCTTGTACAGTCGGATTACAACTCGGGACGGTTGTATCCCGGTGTGCGTTGGCATGCGGTGGATCCCGGTGTTCCGTCGAGCGGTATGCCAAACCGGTTTGCTTATATGACGCCGCGATTCGGTATGTCGTATGACGTCTTCGGAAATGGAAAAACGCTGATCCGTGGCGGCTGGGGTATCTTCCGATTCACGGATCAGTACAATAGCTATTCTGGTGCTCTACAGACCTCACAGGAGATTTTGGGTTACAACTTGACACCCCAGTATGACATTACGCTTGCGCAGGCTGGTCAGGCGGGTGCGGTCGGCGGTCTCAAAGGCCAGAACGGGGCACCCGGTATTTCTATCCCGACGGCCGACTGCGGCCCGAACACGGGGGTCGATGGTTCGGCTTGCATCAATCCCGGGGTACACGCACTCAATCCAACCGACGATCAGATTCCGGATACGACGGACTGGAATCTGACTGTAGATCAGCAGTTGCCGAAGGAGATGCTTTTCCAAGTTGCTTATATAGGCAATCATGCGGAAAATCTGCCCGTTGGCAGTCAGTCGCTGAGCCCCAGTGGATTCGGTGCCTTCGATGACCAGAACAAAATACCGATCGGAGCCTTCTTTAAGCCCGATCCTGTTACAGGACTAATAGCAAAGAATCCAGAGCAGGTGACTGCGACTTGCAGCGGCAACGTGTGCAACCAGGTTGCTGATTATCAGCCGTTCGGCAAAGAGTACGGCAGCAATCCCGTCTACGTGCTCGATACAGCGGGCTATTCGAACTACGACGCCCTGCAGTTGGCTCTTGAGCGGCGTGGCAACAATGTCAATTTCAACGTTAACTGGACCTACCAGAACAACCTCAGTACTGGCCTAAGCGAAGACCCCTTTCACTTGCGTCGGGACTATGGACCTGCGGTAACAACCCGACGGTATGTGTTCAACTTCTCAGGGTCCTATACCTTCCAGCGGCCCTACAAGGGAGAGAACATGCTCCTGCGAGGGGCAGCGAACGGTTGGACACTCTCGAACATCACCACTTGGCAATCCGGCGGCTTCCTGACGTCGGTCAATAATCCCAACTTTGGGATGTCGTTGCAGTATGCGGACTACAACGGGGCTCCAGTTACCAAGAAAAACCCACTTCCAAACGGTGCAACCGGGCCGAACCTGGGCAGTCCAACTTACTACGGCACGAATGCAGGTATCGAGATAACTCCGCTGCTGACTTGTAACCCACGGGCACATCTGTCCCCCAACCAACTGCTGAACTACTCGTGCTTTGCTCCGCCGAAGGTCGGTCAGTACGGCCCAGTGAGCGAGCCTTACACCATGGTTCCCTACTTTGACAGCGACATGTCGTTGTATAAGTCATTCCATGTGTGGCGAGATCAGCATGTGCAGTTCCGCATCGAGGCCTTCAACTGGCTGAACCACCCGCTGCGTCAGTTCAGCAGCGGGAACCAACTGAGTCTACACTACGAGGTTCCTTATGGAACAAATAACTTTGAACCGCTGGCGGCGTCTTATCCAGCTGGTAATCCCAGCAACTTCGGCGTTCTGGACCAGAAAAATGGCGCTCCGAACCAGAGAATAATACAGCTGTCGGTGAAGTATCTCTTTTAACCGGAGCTACCCATCCTGGGCCGGAAGGCGGATTGCATGTCGCCTTCCGGGGTACTTTCTTTCTTGATGTAAGCAGTTATCGATAATCCGAGGTGGGTACTGTAACGCCACGTCGGTGATTCGAAAGGGCTGATCATATAGTTGATTGGAGTTCATGAGTCATGAATCTTTGAAAGGTTATCCGGTGAATCGATTGCAGGAATCCAGCTTAAAAGCTGGTCTACTCAGCGCACTGCTCATTTTGTTGTGCGGCTTCGCACATGCTCAGAAAAAGTCAACAAGCTCTGATTGCGGGCTTGATTTCCGCCCGATCTACATGCATCGCGACCTGCCGAAGGGAGCGGTATACGAAAATCAGCATGCGTCGCCTGAGGCAAGAGCTCGTGACGTTGTTCATCGTCTGACTTTTGACGAACTGCTTGCATTGACGGGCGGCACCCATGCATTTTTCTTTCCCGGGGTCGAGAGACTGGGAATTCCAGCAGTGTATTTCGATGATGGTCCTGAGGGAGTTCATCAGAAGACAGTCTGTGGCATCGATATAGAGAAGAGCACTGCCTTTCCAAGCGGTTTGGCCCTGGCGGCAACCTGGGATCGAACCCTCGCATACCAGTACGCGCGCTCCATTGCTGAAGAAGACAGATACTGGGGCGTGAACGTGCTACTCGGGCCGGATTTGAATATGTATCGGAATTCGGAAGGCGGTCGCGACTTCGAGACGTTTGGGGAGGATCCATATCTTGCCTCAAAAATTGCGGTTGCTTACGTGAGAGGTGTGCAGAGTGCCGGTGTGATTCCGACGATGAAGCAA
>JAJZIF010000158.1 GCA_021810735.1 Acidobacteriota bacterium | reverse complement strand
AAGACCTCTAGAGTTCTAGTTTGGTTTTCTGCTGGATTCTGTTCTACTCCTCTTGTGTATCCCCGCTTCTTCACGTTCGGTCCTGTCAGCGTTCCCACGTATGGCGTTTTTGCCGCCATCGCGTTGGTGGCGGGGCTTGTGGTTGCCATGCGAGCGGCTGCGCGCCTGCGTGTCCCTCCCGACGCCATGTGGAACACCGGCATGATTGCACTGTTTACGGCCATCGTCGGTTCCAAGCTGTTGCTGGTCCTCAATCACTGGCATGATTTTCTTTCCTATCCGTTTCTGATGCTCAGCCTCGCAATTCCGCAGACGGTCGATTCGGTGTTGACGGAACTCGGCCTCGGCATTTCTGCCGGGCTGCTCTATATGACATGGAAGGGAATGCCGTGGCTCGGCACTTTGGACGCGGCGGCACCGGGCTGGGCCCTGGGTCAGTCGATTCTCGCACTGGGATGTTTCTTCGGCGGGTGCGAGTATGGGCGCCCGACCTCAGCGCCATGGGGCGTCGTATTTCATAGCCGATGGGCCGCCATGTGGAATGGCACTCCGCTGGAAGTCCGACTCCAGCCAGTGCAACTGTATGTCTGCGCCGTGCAGCTAGCGCTTTGCATATTGTTGCTGTGGTGGCTGCCGCGTCGCCGTCAGCCGGGTGAACTGGCTGGTGCATGGATGTTTTGTTCCGGCCTGGCGGAATTTTTTCTGAATTTCTATCGCGGAGACAATCGGCTGCTGGTACTTGGCGGGGCGCTCTCTCTGATGCAGGCGATTGATTTCTTCCTCGTGGTGCTAGGAGCCATTCTGCTGCTGGAGCAGCGCCCAGCGCGGGTGCGCACTCCATGAAACGCGCACGGAAACAAATCCAGGATGCAAATCCAGCGCCTAGCTTCGAGAAAGATCGAAAGGAAATCTCCGACCCACTAAAAGTCGAAAGCCAGCGGATATTTCGCGTGGAGGAAGCGAGTGCAGGGCAACGACTCGATCATTTCCTGACCTCGCAACTGCAGGAAGTCAGCCGGGCCCGCGTCCAACAGTTGATCGAGCAAGGTCGCGTGTCGGTCAACGGCATCGACGGCGAAGTCCGCGCCGTGAAGGCCAGCGGCAAACTGCGCGTGGGAGAAAGCGTTGTCGTGCTGGGTGACGCCGCCGTGGCTCCGCTGCGCGCCGAGCCCGAGGCAATTCCACTCGACGTGATCTATGAAGACGCATTCCTGGCCATCATCAATAAACCGGCCGGAATGATGGTGCATGCCGGATCGGGCGCGACCGACAGCGCACGCAATCGCGGCACACTGGTGAATGCTTTGCTGCACCACATGGCGACTTTGTCCGCCACCGGCGGCCCGTTGCGGCCCGGCATCGTGCATCGGCTGGATAAACAGACCAGCGGTCTGATCGTCGTTGCCAAAGACGATCGCACCCATCGCAGGTTGGCGGACATGTTTGCCGCACGTCGCGTGCACAAAACCTACATCGCCCTGGTCCATGGGGCCGCCAAACTCGATCGGGGCACGCTCGATGCCTCCATCAGCCGCGACCAGCAGCGGCGCACACGCATGACGACGCGCCGGGCAGGCGGCCGCACCGCCATCTCCCATTACCGTGTGCAGCAGCGTTTCCAGTCGCGCTACGGACATTTCACGCTGCTGGAAGTCGACATCGAAACCGGGCGCACCCATCAGATCCGCGTCCATCTCTCTTCGATTGGGCATCCCATTGTTGGGGACACGCTCTACGGAGCGCCTCGCCAGATTCTGCCGCAACTGGAATCTCCCGCCACACGTCTCCAGAAAACGGAAGCTCTCCAGCAGGCGATTACCGTCGATCGTAACTTCCTGCACGCCGCGCGGCTCAAGCTGACGCATCCAGAGTCGGGCAAAGAGATGGAGTTCGAAGCCGTGCTGCCCGTAGATTTGAAACGTTGGCTTACTCGGCTCACCTCGTCGATCGAATAAAAATAACCCGCTCGACACTGGTAAACTGGAAACGATGATCGGCTTCAAGCGCGAACAGTGGGACTATTCATGGAACGGAATCGGGTTGAGCATCGCCGCGATTCTTCTTGCTTTTCTTGCGGGTACGTCGGCTCGCGGAACTGCGCAAACACCTCCGCCTCCGACTGGTCAGGCGCCGCCACCTGCCGTTTCGCCTGCGCCCAGCGCTTCCGGAAATTTCTCGACGAACTCGCCGCCGCAACAGGCTGCATCCACGACCGATCAAAATGGCGCGTACACCATCACAACGGTCGTCAATGAAGTCAATCTCTTCTTCACGGTCACCGACAAACACGGCCGCTTCATCCGTAATTTGACCGAGAGCGATTTCACTCTGCTCGATGACCACATGGCCCCGGCCGAAGTCTATAGCTTTACGCAGCAGACCAATCTGCCCTTGCGCGTCGGGCTTCTGATCGATACCAGCAGCTCCATTCGCTCACGGTTTCAGTTTGAGCAGAATGCCGCCGTTGAATTTCTTTTGTCCGTCCTGAGACCGCGGGTCGACACTGCCTTCGTCATGGGCTTCGATGTGACCCCGGACATTACTCAGGCCTACACGAATAATGGCGATCTGCTGGCCGCCGGCATTCGCAAGCTCTCTCCTGGCGGCGGCACCGCTTTGTATGACGCCACCTATACTGCTTGCCGCGATCAGATGCTCCCGCTGGCTGACACTGGTTCCGTTCGCAAAACCATCATTCTGCTTTCCGACGGAGATGACGACCAAAGCCACGCCACACTGGACGATGCGGTGAAGATGTGCCAGCGCGCCGAGACCACCATCTATACGATCAGCACCAACGACAGTCCGAGTCGCGACCGCGGCGATGACATTCTGAGGGCGATGGCGGTAGCCACGGGTGGCCGCGCCTTCACGCCGTCCCGCATGGAAAACGTAGCCACCTCGTTTGAGGGCATTCAGGAAGAACTGCGCAGCCAGTATTCCCTGGTCTACAAGCCCGCGGATTTCAAGGCCGATGGCGCCTTCCGGCCGATTTACCTTACCGCCTATGACCACAACTACAAGGTGCGCGCCATGAAGGGGTACTTCGCTCCCAAGTCGCCCGACTAGCGCATTTTCACTATTGCTATGAACTCTCGAAGTTCAAGGAAGAGCAGCTTTTCCTGACGGAAAAGCTGCGTCCACATCGCCGCTTCGTTCTACACCCATAGTGAAAATGACTGGTGTCCTGAGTCTTAAATTCGTCAAAGAAATGATTTTCGGCCTTGTATCAGGGCACGACTTCTAGCCTGCCCTGAGCAGAGCCGAAGGGTGCCGTAAATGGCCCAAAATAGATGCCATTTACAGGCTGCGGAAAAACTCCGAATGTATGGCGAAAGGGAGAAATTTGCGGGATGGAAAACAATCAGTCAAGCCTCGCGGATCGTTCCTGGGGCATCCTGGCGCGATCCATTTTTTACCCCTTCCGAGAAATTGAGTTTTCCGCAGCCTGTTTAGCCGCAAACAGGCGACTTTCAGTCGCAATCAATCCCACCGCCTTTCAGGCGGTGGACTTTAGCCCCTGAGTGCTGCTGTTCGAATCACTTCCATGAATCGAATTGTTGAATGAACTTCAGACTCAGGACACTAGCGGAGGCCGGCTGCCAGCAGAGACATGCTCCTGCGATGATGACGGCGATGATGGACGACCGCTCGCCGCTCATGGTGGACATAGTAGCTATGATCGTGCCTGCGTGTGCGTTGAGCAACCGTCATAGTTCTCACTCGGGGACGGACAGGCGCGGCGACGCGGCCTATCGCTGGGCCTGCAGGTGCCGGCATATCGGTGCTCGCCGCCAGGCGAGCCGGCAACGGGCTGTGGGGTGCGTACGTCTCGTAAATGGAGATGTGGAAGCACGCCTGCTCGAACTCTTCTTCGACATCGAGTTTGCCGCTGCTCTGCAGTTGCCCCAGGACGGCTCGCATCCAGGCGATCTCCCGCCAGGACATTCCCTTTTTTCCGATGTCGATCGCCTGCCCGGTCAGATGCGGAGATGCCGTATCGCCAGACGCGGGTGCCGCATTGCCGTTGTAACGGGCAAGATGCCGCTGAAAGCTGACCGTGCGCACGGCCGAGGTCAGGATCAAGGGATTGCCGAAGAAGCGTTCATGCGAGCGCGCTAGATCGCTCAGAAATTGGGCTGTCCAGGGCCGGCAATAGCGGCGGTTGAACGGCAGTCGGGGATCGACGGTCAATCCCGGGTTGGTCGGCAACGCCACCAGGCTGCCGGACCGGACCATAGCGTTCAGTTGCGCGTCGTCCTGGATGCGGTTCAGCCCTTCGACATCGGCAACGACGTTTTGATGCACCAGAACCTGATAGGACCCACGCAGCGGCATGGGCGAATAGCGGGGCACCGCGACACTGAAAACCTGGGCGTTCTGATCGCTCTCCAGCATGTGCTGGTCGATATCGCCGACTGAGCTCGGGCCGTTGGTGTCGCTTTTGAGGGCCGCAACCGTCAACTGTGGCTGGGTATCTGAAACCGTAGCACTCTGGGTCGCAACGGCGTCCTCCATGGGCGATGCAGATTCAATCGCCGGAGATACCGTCAGGGCCTGCTCGTGGTCGGACGCGACGGATGGATGATCTTCGCGAGGCGTCATGGCTGCGCTGATTCTGCGGTATCTCTGTCCTCCGCGCCGCCGATGCGAGAAGATCCGGCGTTCCACAAGCTGTCGCGACGACGGATGCGCAGTTCTCGTGCGGTGGACGGAAACCGATCGCGCGCTCCGGCGATGATGCAGGGCCGCGCCAGACCGATGAACGGCCGGGCGCGCGCGATGGCGTCGGCTGACCGCCGCATGGGCGGCTTGCGCGGAAACCAGGCGCGGGGAGAACATCGAAACTGCTAGGCAAAAAGCCAGCACAATCCCTGCGCCGAGTCTGTGTCCGCTTCCGAATGTAAACGGTAATTTCCGCATCTCAACCTTATCTGTCTAGAGTACGTGATTCGTGCTATCAATGGTAGTGACCAAAGGGGTACAAAGGCTTCAGAAGGATGCCCGGCGGTAGAAGGGAAGCTGTAGGCGTTCTGCGAGCTTTTCGATGCGCGCAAAATGATCGCGTGAATACGGCAACGGAGTTATGATGCTAACTAAAATGGGCGAATGACAATCTAATAGATGGACGAAGGCCCGAGGGGTCGGTGTTACGGAAGTTTCCGCCGAGCGGGGATGGGCCGGAATCGAGGTACTTCAATGAGACAAATATTGAGCATTAGTTCTGGATTGCGTTCCACATTGCGCGCCGGGGTGGTCGTGGCCATCGGCACATTGCTATTCTGCGGTCTGCCGCTGACTGCGGCGGCCCAGCAGGTGCGCGCCAACTGGAGCAAGGATGCGCCGTTTGCACAGTATAGGACCTATGAATGGGTGGAAAGTGAGGCGACCAACCATCCCTTTTATCGTCAATACGTTGGGGAATATGTGAATTACACGCTGACCAGGAAGAAACACATGCGACAGGTTTCCGGCTCGCAAAACCCCGATCTATACGTGACCTACCACTTTACGACCCGTGCGACCACCGATCTTGATACTTTCGGCTATGGGTTTGGCGGCGGTTGGGGTGGTTGGGGCGGCTGGGGCTGGGGTGGCATGGGCATGGGCGGTATGGGCTACTCCCAGACCCGGCAGGATGTTCGCGTCATGGGGTACCTGACGCTGGACATGATCGATGCGCACACCAGGAAGATTGTCTGGCGCGGTGAGGCCGTCCAAGACGACGTGACGAAGAGCGGGGACGCGGAGGAGAAACAGGTTGCCCATTCCGTCTACAAGATGCTGGATCGCTATCCTCCCAAAATCAAATACTGACGTGGCCGTTCCTTAGCAACTGGAGTCCGCGCGACGCAGCTATCGGCATGAACGGTTGGACACGTTCATGCCGTTTCCTGCTTTCATCCGGTTTCCTGCCTGATATTACCCTCGTTCCGCCCCTTGCCAAAATTCGAAGCTTTTGCCAACTCTACAGTTGCAGATAGCGAATTGTTTGGGATAGCTGCGCTGTAAACCTTCGATCCTAAAAACGACAGTCGAAATGCGTCAGAATGGCCATCTGGTTCAAAGCAAAAAACGGTTGCAAACGTTGAGGATTTCACCATTTTGGTCAGATGCGGAGCAGTGCAAAGTGCCACTGAAACAACACCTTGCCGCTCCCCTCCACTTTTTACTCCGGTTTTAGGTTGATTTTTAGAGGGCAGTGGGCGAATGGGTAGCGATGGAAATCAGGTGGAATCCATTAACTGCAACTGTAGCACTCGTGTCCTAAGTCTTAAATTCGCTAAAGAAATGATTCTCGGCCTTGTATCAGGGCACGACTTCTAGCCTGCCCTGTGCTACTGTTCGAATCACTTCCATCAATCGAATTGTTGAATGAACTTCAGAGACAGTCATTAGCAAACGTTCAAATGTCTTTTCTGCATCTGCAGTCAGTTTCAACATCCAACGCCTGACTGGTAGATCGGGCGACAATTTGCTCGTTAGGTTTCGCGAAAAACCGTAAGGAAATCCTGAGCATTACTGCTGGTAAGCCACAATGTTTGCAAGCCGCTGACGTTTGGCAGAAAGTCAGCATCTTACTTCATTATTCACATGCCTATCTGCTGTGAATGGCCGGAAGACCAGGAGCCTCTAGCACGTGAATATGTGCAAGGAGTTCAACTTTCCGCTCTGGCATCGGATTGTTTTACGGGTTATGCTCGCCGTTGCAAACAGTGATGGCCGGTCTTCACCTGGAAATCTCAGTTGTGGAGGTATTCGCTGTGGGCAGCATCATGCGAAGTGCGAGGATGAGGACAGCTGCTTCGTCTTTGTTTCGATTTGTGCAAGCGGAATTGGGTGTAAGCGTGACGCCCTCGCATTTCTATTTTCCGGTTCCCAATCTGAAGTCTCTGCAGCGCAAGAATTGGAACACCTGTCGTCCTTGCGCTGCATTCGACTTCCGGCTACCGAGCCAGATAGAACGAGTAGAAAGTGAACTTCTTCCGTTCGCCGAAGAGTGGAGCTTTCCTGAAAAAGACTCAGGAGATAAGTACACTTTTCACTTCAACAACGGCTTCTTCGAGCACGTCGATGCTGAAGTCGCCTACTCCTTTGTTCGTGCGCGCAAGCCGAAGCGAATCATCGAGATCGGCAGTGGCAATACTACCCTCTTGCTGACGGCCGCCCTTGGAAAGAACGCAGCCGCTGGATTTCCTGGCGAGTTGATCGGCATCGAGCCAAATCCGGCTGGGTTTCTCCGGGATGGCATTCCGGGCCTGACGCAGCTCATTGAAACCCCGGTACAGGCAGTGTCCCTCGACCTGTTTCGCACTTTGCAAGCGAACGACATCCTGTTTATCGATTCCAGTCATGTAGTTTCGATGGACAGCGATGTTGTGTATGAATGCCTTCACATCCTTCCTGAACTCGCGCCTGGAGTGCTCGTGCACTTTCACGATGTATTTACCCCGCTCGACTACCCACAAAAATTCGTAATGACGAACCTCTGCTTCTGGGGCGAGCAGTATCTGCTCGAAGCCTTCTTGTCATTTAACCCCAGCTACAAGGTGGCGTGGTCGGGGAGCGCGATGCAGCAATTCCATCCGGACGTTCTCCGGCAGGCTTTTGCAAAGTGGGAAAACAGTTTCACCAGGATGCCTGAGGATCTGAAGGTGTTTGCTCCGACTCAGGACGGCTTGAACGTATGGCCATGCAGCTTCTGGATCGCCAGGGAATAGCTAGCGTCGCTCCACTTGAGCTGTGCCCGGAGAACATCGAAGAAGCTGCTTCCCTTAGTTCGAATTAGGCGCGTGATATACGGTGACCGACAGCAGTGCAGGCCGCCGCCGACCGGCTTAGTCCCGAGATCATCCGCAAGCAACTCGACTACTGGACCTTCCTGCTGGGGCCGAAGTTCTCCAAGAAAGAGCGCGGCCGGATGAACCTGTCGCGCTT
>JAJZIF010000157.1 GCA_021810735.1 Acidobacteriota bacterium | reverse complement strand
TCTTCCGTATGCGGCGCCACGCAGTCATGCGTGAACAGAAAGCCGCCGGAGGTGACCTGCATCGGCGCACTCACATCCATTCGCACCTCCCCGCGATGGAAGGTTCCGCCCAACGTCCATCCCCCAGCACCGCTCCGGCGCAACTCCAGCGCGAATGCCCAGGGAGGGCCATCGTCCCAAGCCAGCGCCACCATCCCTTCCCCGCCCTTTGCATGCGGCAGATAACAGCGCCCAGTGCGGACCACCCGAGGCAGGAGCGTGCGCGCCAGAACTGGAGAAAGGAGAAACGAGCTTGGATCCGAATCGTAGGTGTCGATGTAGTACCCGGAATACTGTTTCCCGCCAAGCAGTGCGGACAATATTTCGCGGTCTTCGGGAACAGGCAGCTGCGAAATCAGGAAACGCTTCAGGGCAAGCGGCCTGGGGCTGTTCCAGTCGCCATTCTTCTTTCGATCATGCGATTCCAGTGACAGGACCGCACTGACACCGTCTCCGGAAACACTCACGATGTAAAGAATTTCCCGCTTTGCCGGCCAGGCGTCTGTGGAATGGGTGTCCCTGGCGTCGGCACTGGAAATCTCGCTGATGCGCCTCTTCCAGTCAGCAGGCTTGCGGGACGGCGTTGCGACCGCCTCGCTCTTCTTCGAAACGGGGAATGCCGCCGGAGACTGAGGTACTCTGCCGCCAATGTGCTCGGGTATCTCGTCAAAGAAATCGTCCATATCCAGCGTCACTTCCGTTGCCGAAACAACCTCGTTGAGATGTCCTTTCGCATCGGCGGCCAGAATCGCCGCCCACAGATGCTGGCACGGAACGCCTCTTTCCACAGGACCGTTGCAATCGCAATAAACGATAAGCCTGCCGTCCGTCCAGTACAGGTTTACTTCATGTGCGTAATGTGCGTACGTTCCCTTGACCTCTGCCTCGACCTCTGAATCCGAGCCGTAGCTGATGGTGACGCGACGCTGCCAGAAGTCTTGCTGACCGCGCGCCTGGATGCTCGCAGGGAAATATTTGTCCAGTTTTATTGCAAGATTCATGCGTCTGGGCTTTGAAGAATTTCATTCCCATTCTATCCGAGGTGCTCCCCCCGCAATGCAGCCCTTGCAATTATCCCGATTGGTGCTGTGCTCCTCTGGTTCTCCAGCCGCGGGCACACGGTACAACATGAGAATGAGTGCCCCAGGCTGAGACCCATATTTCATGTATGGAGAGAATCATGCACCGGCATCCGTTCACCACCTCCGTCTATCCAACTGAAGCAGTTTGCGCAGTTTGAGGCAAGCTCCTGCAAGCTGACTCCGGAGGGTTCCCCCCATCTCAGGTACAGCATCGTGTTCAACATTCACACGCGTTCATGGCACATGTCATCTGACTTTTTGAGTTCTCGTTCGGGAAGCGGAAATGGCATATTCGACGAAGAGATCGTCGGGCAGCTCTTGCAGGAAATAGACGGATTCATAAATCGACGTGCGCGGTCTTCGTTCTCGTGGCGACGAACCGCCCGGAATCTCTGGCTCCTGCAGTCCTGAGCCAGTTCACGCAACAAATCTCAATTCCCTTGCCCGACCTGGACGGTCGCAGACGGATTTTGTAGATACTGCTGGAACTCAAGCAGGTTGACTTCGATCGAGCTTCGGCATGCCAAAATCTGGCTGAAATGTCCAATGGAAAGAGCGGCCGGGACCTCAAGAACTGGATTGCCAGGGCGGAGCAAAAGGCTGTCCAGCGCGCCGTGCTCATGGGCGGTCCGGAACACTTTATGCTGACGGTAGACGACTTCCGCACGGCCCAGAGCCTCTGAGGAAGTCCCCTTGTACCCAATTGATGAAGTCTTGTTATTGCGCGGATTAGCAAAATGCATGTCTATAGGCACCTCATGGGCCACTTCCCTGCGCCTTAGCCTTTTCAGTCTATATACCGAGTTTGTTCAATATGTGTGCAAATCCGTCAGCGACAGTTAGCCCCTGGTTCTCACAAAACGTAGAGAATCTGTTCCAATCCGCTACACGCAGACGCAGAGACATGGGCTCCGCCTTGTCTTTTGAGGCAACACGTCCGGTTCTAAGTGTCTTCCGTTTCGCTGCCGGGAAGTTGTTGAGGGTGAAACCATGGCTCTCAGCCGCTCTCTCCAACTGAATCGCGGGTGGCTCGACAGATGACCTTACTGGCGGCTTCGGTGTGAAATCCGCCAAGTCGTCTGCAGACAATGATTCTGGAGACAGATCAGTGAAGGCATTCTCGATTGTCATGCAGCCGCCTCCCGGTTCTTGCGGAGAAGCGCGATCATCTCCGCAGTAAGCTCTTTAGCGTTTTCTTGAGCTGCTTCCAACCCATTTGTCTCGGCCTCATTCAATTCCCCTAACGACAATTTATGAGCGAACATGTGCGAGAACGCCGTTCGCTGGTTCAAACTTCGAGTAAAGTGGGGCAACTCCGCCTCTTCGATGTTCCGGCGAATTTCCTTCTCTTCGCGCGTCACGATGATCGGACTGGTACGCATGAACACGATCGCATGTGGAATTGTGCGCTTGAACAGATTTTCTTGAGTCCGGAGCAACCGGATCGCCCTGGTCGCGACCTGCGCGTCAGCGGTCATTGCTTGCATGGGAATGAGCACAAGATCCGCACGTGACATAGCTGAAACTATCTCTTGGTTGGCCGACCCCTGTACGTCGATGATGACAAACTGGAATTGCGACTGAAGTTTGTCTATCTGGACCGTGAGGTCCTCGTTTGGGGTGGGCCCGACGACGATTTCACTATATTTGCTCTTTCCTTCGCTCCAGAGGCCAAGTGTCCTTTGAGGATCGGCGTCGATAATTCGCACCGTTGCGCCTTGGCTGGCAAGGGTTGTGCCGATGACGAGGCACGTGGTCGACTTTCCGCTCCCCCCTTTTGGATTTGCTGCGACGATCACTGGCATGGTCTTGCTTCCCCCTTACGCTTCCCTGTTCGCGTGCTCTCGGTGTGTTGTGTAATGTAATGTGTTACATGTGACTTTACAACTTACAATACACCTGCCAGCCACGTATGCCAATAACGTAGTTGTATATGAAACGCACTATGGTACCACAGGAGATAACATATTTTGCGATGTGATACGGTAAGACTTTACCGTTATGTAATGTATTACCGCAACGCATACTAGCACAAATAAAAGACTTAGGACGTAATACTGTAGTGTTGTGTAATGTATTACCGTTAAGCGTACTAGAACAAATAAAGGGCTTAGGCACAGTTGCCTCGGGCTTAGTACTACTGTTGCACTTAAGCGATTTGCACTGATATTCGCTCCGGCTCCGTCGCGGAGGAGCCTAAAAATCAGGGGTTTACGAGTCATGCCACCGGAGGATTTGCTATCTGCAACTGTTGTATTAGGGTGGCCTACGCTGAGTTCTGCTCACAATCCGCGGCTCCTCAACGCATCCGCGGCAATCATATGCAGGAAGGGGATCAGCGGGCCGGGAACGGCCGCAGAACCATAGCGAATCCCACATCGAACAAACGATGCGTAGGCGGGAAGGGAATTGCTGAGGCAGCAAAAAAGGGTACTACATATCCCAAAAACGACAAATGGAGCTTCTAGACCCCTTAGCGTCGCAAATAGGCCCGTTTCAGAGCTTTGGCACAAGCCGACTTTCGATTGCCAGGTTGGAGGCAACCATGCCCAGCATAAAAAATCCAACCGCCGCCAAAGTCCTATTGGCCTCAGCCGCAATGTTTTCCGCCTTGGCCAAAGTGCTGGCAACACCCTTCGCCAATGCGAATCCCCAGGAGGGTCTCGTCCTCCTGTCCATCGTGTCTTTTGTAATCCTCGTAAGCATCTGGCGTTCCTGATAAAGAGCCAGCGGCCGGAGCATATCCACGGGCTTGATTACAGGCGTTATAACGGGCGGGGACCAGGTTCTGTTAAGCCCGACGGTCCACTCGCATTCCGCAGGCCATCAAAATAACCCGGCTTGAACGTTCGTTGTTTTCCATTCTTGGAGAGAAGGGAGCGGTAGCTCGGAAACGATTTCGCGTTGAAGACACTTCATCAATTCATGGCGGCGCGCATCCGGCTTCAAGCCATCCAGGAACTGCGCTGTTGCTTTATCCTTCCGCAGTCGGCTGGAAAGTTCCATTAGCTTCTTGTCTAAGCGTTCACCGCTCAGTTCACGTGCCATGAAGTCATCTGCTTGAGATATGCACCAGGTCCGATACTCCTCCTGACGTTGCATGCTCTCTAAAGCATTAGCGTTCTCGGTTTTTCGAGCTGCTTCTGACTCTCGTCGTTGTTTTTCTAAGGCCTGCTTTTGCCGCCTCGTCTGAAAGTTGCTTGGAATTTTCTGTTGACCCTCGACGAAGCTGATGAAATAACCTGCGGGATTCTTGATTTTTCCCCTCGGGTCAGATCCAATCTGGAAAGTCACATAATCGACGCGATCAAGCAGTGCCATTGGTTCATATTTTCGCGCGAGTTCTGTGGCCTTGAGGTCGCTCAGACCCATTTCGAGCATCGCGTCCTTCGCCTCTTGCTGCTTTGAAGACAGAGGTTCCCCAATTTGTTCTGCAGCAAATGCCAACTGTTTGCGCTGGGTCAGCTCAAGCATTTCCTTGATCGCCCGGCCAGGTACGAAGATCAGCTTGTATCCGTCCTTCGTCGTCATGGGCTTCACGTCCCAACTCTTCAAATAGCCGATATTGACCAGATCCGTAAGGGCGAGTCCAATTGTTTCCTTGATTTTCGAGACATGTTCATAGCTGCGTATGTTCAGCAGGGCACAGAGCTCGTTGTAGTCCTTCTCAACCGCCTTGCCTTGACTCGCGTAGAACCACAGGTAGAGGTAGACGAAGATTCCCTTCGCTGTTGGGCGCTTGAGCTTTCGGTACATGTTGAAATCTTCGGGGATGACGAATGAGTCGTTGAGGTTCTCGAGAAGCCAGTCTTCGAGTTCAACTTCAAATCGATCAGTCCTATTTGATCCATCCAAATTGCTGCTTCCGGCGCGCGTGAAGCTGCGGAATACATGTACCGTTTTGTTCATATACTTCTTGCGCGTGGACGAGTATATGACCTGCTCTGAGGTGATAGTGGTATCCGCCATTCTCATGCCCCAGATGTTCAAAGCCTCGTAGTTTTCGCCAGAATCGCACAATCCAAGGGCTGCCAGTAAGCTATACCCTGAGAAGCTGACTGGGTTCGTAATGACACCATTCCGAAGCTTTTGCTCCATAGCTAGTTTCGAAAAAGCCATGAACTTGTCACGATCGACGCTTGATGGAAGTCCCAGTGTATCGGAAGAGCGAAATTCAGCACTGACCTTGATCTTTTTCCCATCACGATTGACCCACTGTTCGATGCGGCGTCTATTCGTTGTTCGTTTATCGCGTTTTTCGTGTGACCCGAAGAAACCGATTTGAAGCAGATTTTTCTCGAACCGAATTAGGTCAACAGCATCAGGCATCGTCAACAGTGCGGTCTGCGCCTGCGGGATTTGTTTTCTCACGTTAGCTCCGGCCTCCTGGGTGATGATGTCTGTAATCTTTTCCTAAGAAACAAGAACTGTAAAGCAGCCTAGAACCTATAGTGATTGGTAAGCCATTGACTGCACAATAATTAGTGCAAAATAATTTCCAACCAACTGCGGGCATATTTCCAGCCCACTGCGGAAGTCTGCCAACCAACTGCGGACGGATTTCCAACTCGCTGCGGAGGTATTTCCAGTGTACTGCGGGTTTATTTCCAGCCAATTGCGGGCTTATTTCCACCCGTCTGCGGGTTTCGCCAAACTGACCATGGAGCCATAACTGCCTAATTCTTCCAACCAACTGCGGGCATATTCCAGCCAACTGCGGACGGATATCCAACTCGCCGCGGAGGCATTTCCAACCAACTGCGGGCTTATTTCCACCCGTCTGCGGGTTTCGCCAAACTGACCATGGAGCCATAACTGCCTAATTCTTCCAACCAACTGCGGGCATATTTCCAGCCAACTGCGGGTTTTGCGCCAACAACTACTATTACCCAGCGATCTGGGTAATTTTTTGCACCCAACTGTGGATCATGTAGCACCCAACGGAAGGGATGAGGCGGAAATAGCGCGCATGGCGCGCGCGATGCTTCGCGCTTCCATACGATCTGGTTCAGAGCTTCCGGACGCATTCCTCGTCTCTCGTTCCAACTCGCTGCGAAAAAGTCGAATCCTGGGGCTTCCAGCCAACTGCGGGAAAGTCGGGGATACATTTCCTGCGGCTAGACAATACCAGAAAGCTCCGCAGTTGGCTTGGAACGACGCGCCTCGGCTAACGAAATAAAACACTTTGTTACTGCACCTTACCTCAAACGTTTCCAGCCGACTGCGGGTTTGCTTTCCAGCCGACTGCGGGTGGTGGGAAGGCACGTTGCGCCGCCGCATGGAAGAGCGCGATCATGGCATGGACATGACATCCACCCCGGTCTGAATGGCGGGGGCTGCAGTGCACTGAATCCGCTTCGGCATCGCGCATGGGATCAGACGGATCCGACGCCGATTCGATCGTTTGCCAGGTCGGGCAGTTCGCTTTCCACTGGAATTTGGCCTGTCGTTTTGACGCGTATTCTTGAAAAAGTCTCTCCTTGATGCAGCAGGAGAATTCCTTTGCGGGCGAGCTCAAGCAAAGCGAGAAACAAAGCTGCCCGAGCGGCCACGCTCGGTTGAAGGTCGAACCAGTCGACAGTTGAGACCGCTACGCGAGAGGGAACTGTCGCGAGCGTTTCCACGATCCAGCGAATCTGATATGCAACAGAGGCGTTTTGTTGGACTACGTCCTCAAGGGAAGCTGCTGCTCGTGCGGCTTCCAGTGCTTTCCGCGTTGCGTCGAGAACGTCGGCAATGGTTGGATCCTCGGCGGGCCGATCGAAAATCGAATCGCGGCGGCCGATCGAGGCCGCCCCGGAGCCGTGCCTCGGGTTGCCTCCTCGATCGCGAAGAAACTCCGTCGCGGCTGCCAGGGTGGCGGCATCGAGAACGGCGCGCCGCAGTTCCTGGCGCGGGGATGGACCCTCGGACCCGGAGCAGGGAAGCAGGCTGCGCGACTGCAGCAGCACCAGCCAGGAGGCCACCTCCACAAACTCCCCGCCCAGTTCGGCATCGATCCCCTGCGCAGCCCTGATGTACGCCAGGAATTGCCGCGTGATCTCCGCCACCGGCAGGTCGTCGATCGACCATTCGTTGCGCCGCACCATGGCCAGCAGCAGATCGAACGGCCCGTCATAGCGGGGAAGGGAGATATTGAGCCGCGAGTTGGTTTCTTCGGCCATGGAAGACTCCTTACTGGGTCCGCTCCTGTCCTGTTGCTTCCACCGGTTCCCGCTCGGGGGCGGGGGCGGGGTCCGCTCCGGGCCCATATTCCAGCGCGGAAGCGAAGGCGGCAAAGTTGCTGGAGGCGGCCTGGGCCAGGCCCAGAATGCGGCCGAGCAGGTCCTCCGGCGAACGAAAGGCGATCGTCATCCGACCCGAAGCCGAGAGACGGACGCCGTCCGGAAGGGAAGTCGACCTGCCCGGCCGGGGCGGGGCAGGGACGCGCCGCGGCCGCCTGGCCGATCGCAGTCCATCGAGTTCCTCGACCACATGGGATTTCCGCCGGATTTCGGCGGCGTAGCCGCGCGGGCCGGCCAGGCGGTCGAGCTGGAGCAACAAGTCTTCGCGGCGGATGACCACGGCGGGACCCACCTTGTAGCCGCCGAGTCCACGCATCAGGTTGTTGGCCTGGCGCGACTGCACGCCGAAGAGGCGCTCCATGGCTGGCCGATCGAGGAAAGGGGCGGACAGACTGGACACGGTGGCCCGAATTCTCGCGACATCGGCGTGCCATCGAGGCTTGGCGGGCATGGAAAGAGGATAGCACGAGAACGGCGTGAATGCGCGAACGCGCAAAACAAAGAGGTTCCATAACACCCGATAAGAAGAGATTATCAGGCTGTGTATGCTAGAATCGCGG
>JAJZIF010000156.1 GCA_021810735.1 Acidobacteriota bacterium | reverse complement strand
CGGGCCCTCCTCGGTGGCGAATACGCTGGCCTGCCCCTCAAAGCGGAAGATCGACGCATACGAATTCGGCTTGCCCGTCAGCACGCAGGCGTCGTTCACCAGGTAGCGGGTGGGGAAGTTGTCCGTCCCGTCGGCCACAATGTCGTACTGCGAGATGATTTCCAGCGCATTTTTGCTGGTGAGCATCGTCTCGTGCTTCACGATGTTGAGCCTTGGGTTCAACGCCTGAAGCTTCTCCGCCGCAGAATCAATCTTCGGCCGGCCCACGTCCGGCGTCGAGTGGATGACCTGCCGCTGCAGGTTGCTCTCATCCACTACGTCAAAGTCCACCAGCCCCAGCGTGCCAATGCCGGCGGCGGCCAGGTACAGCGCCAGGGGCGCACCCAGCCCACCCGTGCCCACGCACAGCACCTTGGCGGCCTTCAGCTTCTGCTGGCCCTCCATGCCCACTTCCGGCAGGATCAGGTGGCGCGAGTACCGCGCGATGTCTTCATTCGTAAGTTGCGGCAGCGCCGCGGACGATTCAGTGATCGTGGCCATTCCAGTGCCTCGTGTGCTTTCTCTTGCTATGCTTCAGGGGAGCTTCGGCTTACAGCTATTTTAGGGGATTTCGCCGAAGCCAGTCAGCGGTGAGGGTCCGCTTCAGGTCGCTAGCCGCGACAACAATAGGCGCGTTCGCCTGGATGGCAAGGCTCGCCCGTGCGGTCAGCACCGCCGGCGATGGAAGGAATAATCGAGAGCGTATCCTGCTCCTGCACGGGGGTCTGTTCGCCCTGCGGAAGATAGCGGACATCCTCGTCGTTCAGGTAAACGTTGACGAACGATCGCAGCTTGCCGTCGCCCGTATACAGATGCTTCTGGAAGTCCGGGTACTTTGAGGTCAGCGCCGAGAGCGCCTCTTCAATCGTCCTGCCCGAAACCTCCACCGCATCCTGCTTCTCCGTATAAACGCGAAGCGGTGTCGGGATGAAGATTTTCATCGTTTCGGTTCCTTCTTGCGAATTCAGTTGTGTTGTTGCGTGCGTAGAACTAAATTGCTGCCTTGCTGGTTGCTAACCTGTTGACTAGCTGACCCGCTGGTTGGCTGTCTTCTATGCTATCGGCTCCGTGGCTTATGAACCAACCGGAGCCGCCTCGATCTCCGGGCCTAATCCCGGAATATTTTGCCCCGTCACCTCAATCGGCTCCGGTTCAAATTTTTTGGCTTCCTCGCTCAGCCCGGTCAGGCGGAACGAATTCGTCTGCCGCGCCGCGCCCTTTTCAATGGCCGTAATCACGTAGCTGCAGCCCAGCCAGTGCGCCTCGGCAAAATCGGTCGGCGACCACTGCGCCGGATGATCCGGATGCGAGTGGTAAAAGCCCACTATGTCCAGGCCTTTTTCGCGGCCCTGCCGCTGAATGCGGATCAGCTCCTGCGGCGCGATGTGATAGCGGTTATGCGCTGAATCCGTGCGCGTGTTGCCGGCGCGCACTACTTCCACCACTTCATTCACTGCTGCTTCGACACGGCCCAGCATCACTCCGCAGCACTCATGCGGATAGGTCTCTTCGCCGTGTTGGCGGATGGCTTCATAAACGGGATCGCTTACTTTCAGCATGGTTCCTCCCAGAAGCGTTCGCTCAGGTACTTGTCGGCCGAGTCGCAAAGAATGGTCACAATCACAGCCTCTTCGCCCCTGACGGCCAGTTCTTCGCCTACGCGCAGCGCCGCAGCCACGTTGGCCGCTGACGAAACGCCCACCAGCAGCCCTTCGCTGCGGGCCAGCCGCTTGGCCATGGCGTAGGCGGCTTCGGTTTCTATTTCGATGTTCCGGTCGGCGAGTTCGGCATCGTAAATGCCCGGAACAATCGCCGTCGGCATGTGCTTCAGCCCTTCCAGGCCGTTGAACGGCGAGTCCGGCTGCATCGAAATGCACTCGATCCCCGGCTTCAGCTCGCGCAGCCGCCGCGACGTGCCCATGAAGGTGCCGCTCGTGCCCAGCCCGGTGATGAAGTGGGTGACGCGCCCGGCGGTCTGCTCCCAGATTTCGTTTGCCGTGGTGCGGTAGTGAGCCCGCCAGTTGTTCTCGTTGTTGTACTGGTCGGCGTAATAATACTTTTCGGGCTCGTTCGCCGCCAGCTCGCGTGCCCTGCGGATCGCTCCATCCGAGCCGTCATTCGGATCCGTCCACACGATCTCCGCACCATATGCGGCCAGAATCCGCTTGCGTTCGAGCGATACGTTGGTCGGCATGCACAGCGTCACAGGGAAGCCCATCGCCGCGCCCAGCATGGCATAGGCGATGCCGGTGTTGCCGCTGGTGGCGTCCAGCAGATGCTTGCCCGGCGGCAGCAGCCCGCGCTGCCTCGCGTCCTGCACAATGGCCGATGCCGGTCGGTCTTTCACGGATCCGCCGGGGTTGGACCACTCCGCCTTGCCGAGAATATGGATCCCCGGGAGCTTTTCGGTGATCCGCTCCAGGCGCACCAGGGGCGTGTTGCCAATCCGTTCCAGCAACGGGGTGCCTAAAACCGGCGTTTCAGGCGTCTGCGATTTGGTCAGCGTAGCCATCGGTAAATTGCAGTCCAGGCTTTCTTGTGCGAGATTGAAAACAGCCGGTCGCCTATACCTTCAGTTTAGCTTCCGGCGCTGAAACCCCCAAATTCGAATAGGTCCGCAGGCATCATGCCCAAGAAAATCAAGCAGATTACCTACAGTGAAGTTCAGGATAGGCTTCGCAGTCTTCAATTTGATGTCGCCCCGGTCCCGAACGTCGCAAATCAGGTTCAGGTTTCCAAATACGGCTGCGCCGCCATCCTCGGCCCCGGCGGCGACGACGGGGTCTACCAGTTCGTCCATCGCCCCGGCGTGCTCTTCGGCAAGGAGATCACGCATCTGGTCAACCATGGTTACCAGCAGCACTTTCACACCTCCCGCGGCGATTTTGCGGCCACCGCCGACCATCTGCGCAACCTCCATCGTTTCACCGAGGAGCTGAAGGAAGCTGCCGGCGAACCCAGCCTCTACAACCAGGCGCTCGGCACCACCAGCGACGACCACCTCTACGACCGCCTCAAGGGTCGCGATCTGCCTCTGGCCGAGCGCCCCACTCCCGCGTGGAAACTCTCTGCCGGCCACTAAGGCCAGTGAACAGGTCCTGGATTTCCTCGCTTGATTCTGCTTTTTGCGCGCCGGGCGAACCCTTCGCCCGGCATTTGCGTCTACATTCCACAGTGATGCGCGTTATTGTCTTTGCCGTGGCGATGACAACCGCTGCTGCCGCCGCGGCCCTGCCCGTGCCAATTCCACAGGCTGCGCCCGGCCATTCTGCATCTCACCTTTCCCGGCACGAATCTACGTCCAACGGCGATCGCATCCCGCCAGAACGCGCCGCGGATTCCTACGCCATTTACTCCCTGCTGATGCCCGGCAATCTGCTGAGCGGCACTGCCGCGGGAAACACCACGCGCTGGGCCATCGCCGCCCAGACCGTCAACTTCGCCGATATGGACCCACGCATCGACCCGCGCGGCGCGCTCAAGCCGCCGCCCGGCGACGAAAAAGCCTTCCACCAGGCCGTCGGCGATTTCGAACGCCTCCAGGATGTCACCTTCCGGCTCGAACGCCGATTCCAGCTTGACCATCCCTATGATCTGCTCGACGCCGCCCAGGTCCGCGAACTCCGCCAGGCAAAATCCTCCGCCTATCCCGGCTCCAAGCTGCAAACCCGCTACGCGGTGTATCCCGGCGTCACGTTCTTCAGTGCCGTCTATTTCAGCGACGACCAGAAGGCTGCCCTGGTGTACAGGAACGACTGGTGCGGGGTGCTCTGCAGTCAGGCCCAGTGGATCTTTCTTCAGAAGATCAACGGGCACTGGGAGCGCAGATCCGGCATCACAGTCCCCGGTGCGTAAACGCGCAATCCCGCTATCGCTTCCCGCGCTCCCGCTGCAGCTCCCGGTACGCATCACTCTTGGAAATTCCGCGTTCCCGCGCAATTCTCTTCAGCGCATCGCGCTCGTCCAGACCCTCTTCGCGCGCCAGCGCCGCAACGCGTTCGCTCACGCTCTCCGCCACAGCAGCCTTCGCCTCCGGAACCGCATCCAGCAGCAGCACCATCTCGCCGCGCACACGATCACGCTCTGCCAGCGCAGCCCGCACCTCCGCCACCGTGCCGCGCAAAAACTCCTCGTGAACCTTCGTCAGTTCGCGCGCCAGTACCACCTGCGCCTCTTCGCCCCACACGGCCGCCAGGTCGCCCAGCGTCTCCACAATTCGGTGCGGAGCCTCGTAAAAAATCACCGTGAGCCGGTCCGCGGTTTGCTTGCGCAGCCGCTCCAGTGCCGTCCGTCGTTCGCCTGCCTTCGACGGCAGAAATCCAAAGAAGAGAAATCGCTCCGCCGGCGCTCCTGAAGCCACCAGCGCCGTCAGCGCCGCATTCGCGCCCGGCACGGGATACACCGCAATCCCCGCCTTCAATGCACCCGCGGCCAGATGCATTCCCGGATCGGAAATCACCGGCATCCCCGCATCTGAAACCACGGCAATTCGCTCACCCGCCTGCAGCGCGGCAAGCAGCTCTGGTGTGCGCGCCGCTTCGTTGTGCTCGTGCAGGCTGGTCGTGGGCGTCGTGATGCTGAAGTGATTCAACAGCTTCTGCGTCTGCCGCGTGTCCTCGCACGCAATGCGGTCGGCGGAGCGAAGCACCCGCAGCGCGCGCAGCGTAATGTCTTCGAGGTTCCCTATCGGAGTCGCCACCAGGTACAGCCCCGGCGCCAGCTTGCCTTCGTCCATCATCGCGGGTGCCCCGCAGCTGCGCGGGCGTCCCACATCTGCCCGCCGTTGGCAGATGTGCGAGGAGAGGATCTCCCAGCCAACGGCTTACTGCTCCCGCTGCAGCCGGCGATGCTCAGCCAGCAGCATCATGCCGGTGCGCAGGTTCTGCAGGCTCACAATGCCCACTATGCGCCCATGCTCGGCGACCGGAATCAGCGGCATTCGCCCGCTGTCGATCCTGCGAATCACCAGCCCCAGCGAGTCATCCGGCTGCGCCAGTTGAAACCCCCGCGACATGATCGACTGCACGTAGCTGTCTCCGTCCTGCCGCAGCGCCTGCACAATGCTCTGCTTCGACACCACGCCAATCAGGTTCTGCCCGCGCACGACCGGAAAATCATCCTGCAGCGAATGAATTGCCTTGTGCAGCGCGTCAGAAAGCGTGTCCGAGGGCGACAGCGTGCTGAACTCCGTCAGCATCACGTCCTTCATCCGCACCGTGTCCACAATCGACTGCACCATCACGCCCTGGTCTTCGAGCTGCGTGCCGATGAAGATGAAAAATCCGCCCATGATCAGCCACGGGCTGATCTCCTCGGTCAACGAAACGTTCGGCACCGCCAGCAGCACCAGCCCAATCACCATCGCCGTTGCGCCGATCACCTGGCTCAGTTGTGAGGCCGACTTCGCCGCCTGCGTCGCGCCCTGCGTGCGAATGTAATACGCACGGACCAGCCGTCCCATGTCCAGTGGGTATGCCGGCAGCAGATGCACCGCAAACAGCCCCGCGTTGAGCCAGACGAGCGAGCGCAGCAGATGCTCCGGCGTCACCCACGGCCGCGCAAATACGGGCGCCTGCGGCGCAGCGCCAAGGATCAGCCCGGCAAAAATCGCGCCAAAGACCAGGCTCGCCACCGGCCCTGAAATGGCAATTACAGTCTGCGCGCGTCCCGTCTGTGCGCGCTCCGCGCTGTCAGGGCTCGCGTAGGAAACCAGGCCGCCAATCGGCAGCAGCAGAATGCTGCGCAAATGCACGCCGTAGTAGCTGGCCGCAACCAGCCGCACAATCTCGCGCAGCACCACGCACACAAACAGCAGGCCGCACAGCATCAGCCCGCGCCACAGCGGCAGCCCGGGCAGGTCCGTCGAGACCACGCAGATCAGCAGCAGCAGCGCAAACAGCACATGTACGCGGATGTGCACTCCAAACCAGCGACCCAGGGGAAACGACCATCCGCGCATGCTTACTCCTCGTTCTCTATCCGTCCGTATTGTAGAGGCTTGGCCGCGAAGCGCGCCGTTGAAAATATCACCTCCCTCGCGCGCTCATCCCGGATGGCGATACGCCGCTCATTCCGCCGCAGCGCTGTAGCATGAAAGCAACATGCGCGTCATCGCCGGAAAATATCGCTCGCGGCCGCTCTCCGCGCCGCCCGGCCAACACACCCGGCCCACCAGCGACCGCCTCCGCGAAACCCTCTTCAACGTCCTCGCCCCGCGCATCCCCGGCAGCGTCTTTCTCGACCTCTACGCAGGTTCGGGAGCCGTCGGCATCGAGGCCCTCAGCCGCGGAGCAGCCGAGGCCATCTTCGTCGAGCACGCCGCGCCCGCGCTCAAAACCATCCGAGCCAATCTTTCGCTGTTAAAAATTCACTCCGGCTACGCGCTCGAATCCTCCAGCGCCGCCGCAGCCCTCAAGCGCCTCGCCACGCAGGGCAGGGAAGTCGACCTCGTCTTCCTCGACCCTCCCTACGAAAAAGCCGACGAATACGACCTCACCCTCACGCTGCTGGGTGGCGCATGCAGCACCATCCTCGCTGCAGATGCCATCGTCATCGCCGAACACGCCAAACGCCACCCGCTCGCAGAAACCTACGGCAATCTCCACCGCTACCGCACCCTGAACCAGGGTGACGCATCGCTGAGCTTCTACCGCGTGGAGTAAGGCGTTTCGAATCGGCGTCACAGCGAGTAATCCTGGAAGGAATATGCAGATATCCAGACGGGGGGACAAACCTGTCGGCAGCGCAAGAGATAGCGAAGCTGTCCGCTGCGGCGAAGTCGCTTTGAACCGGCTGCGAAAGCTCCGCCGTGCCTTTCCTGCCGGATTCACTTTTGACCGGTCCGCCGCCCATGTCAGGCAGGGCGAATCAACGGGGGCTCGCGGCTCGAAGATCGGCGGAAGCCCGAATCTTGCAGGGCATTTACTCCGCCAGAAACTTCTCCACCCGCTCCCGCAGGCTCAACACATGCACAGGCAGCTCCAGCCCGCTGCCTTCCTCAAACAGCGGAATCAGCTTGTCGAACTCCGGCCCCGAGTGCGAGCCCGTCAGCGCGATCCGCACCGGATGAAACAGCTCCTTGCCCTTCACTCCGGTCTCGGTCTTCACTTCGTTCATCCAGGCCTTGAACTGTGCGGGATCCACAGCGCCCGCATGCGCCCGCACCTTTTCCGCAAAGGCTGAGAGCACCTTCTGCGCGCTCTCGCTCTCCAGCAGCGCGGCGTTTTCCGCCTCGTCGCGCGCCCGCAGCGGATCGAAATCGAACACAAACCGCGCCCGGCCAGGCAACTGGTCCAGCAGGTCCACCGACGGCACAAAAATCGCCAGTAGCTTGTCGAACCACGCATGCACATCCGTGCCGGCGACATCCTGCGGCGGGAGCCAGTTCTCCTGTGCAAAGTACGGCCATGCCAGATCGGCCAGCCGCTCCCGGTCGCATTCCTTCAGGTAGTGCCGGTTCATCCAGTTCAGCTTTTCGAAATCAAACACGGCCGGCGACGCCGTCACCCGCTCCAGCTTGAAGGCCGCGATCAACTCCTCCAGCGGAAAAATCTCCCGCGTCCCGCCCTCCGCGCCCCAGCCCAGCAGCGCCAGGTAGTTCACCAGCGCCTCGGGCAGAATCCCCATCTCCCGGAAGCTCGCAATCGACGTCGCGCCGTGCCGCTTCGAGAGCCGCTCGCGGTCGCTGCCCAGAATCGTCGACAGGTGCGCAAACTCCGGCACTTTCCACCCGAACGCCTCGTAAATCGCTACCTGCTTGGGCGTGTTCGAAATGTGGTCATCGCCGCGAATCACGTGCGTAATCTCCATCAGCGCGTCGTCCACCGTCACCACGTAGTTGTAGACCGGCATGCCGCCTGAGGCGCCAGCCGACGAACCCGCGGAAGAAGACCGCACCAGAATGGGGTCGCTCACCGTTTCATTCGGAAACTCCACCACGCC
>JAJZIF010000155.1 GCA_021810735.1 Acidobacteriota bacterium | reverse complement strand
ATGAGAACCCATTGGTGCGCGCCGCGGTGGAACAACGTAGCGCGTTCCTCGAATCAAAGGCAGACCGCCTCTACAGTATCGAGATTTATTGGGTCGTCATGATCGACGGCAGCTACCAGAAGACCGGCCTGTTGCACGCGTTGGGTCAGTTGCCAAAGCAGCCGCGCTCGTCGCTGCGCGACTTGCACGCCTTGTTCTCCGGCAACAAGGAACGCACGCTGATCTACGACCAGATCGAGCGAGACCGGCTACGGTTGCAACAGAAGGTCAACAGTTTAAGTGGGCAGCTAAACGACCTCACCACGGTCGAGCTGCTAGGGGCGGAGAGGACCTTCCGGCTTGTCCGGCGTGAATTTCCGCCCCTCCAAAATCAACGACGCGCCGCTGTGCGGGGCGCGTCATCTGGACTGGCAGGTATGCGGCTCGGAGCTTGAGGCGCATCGCGGCTACCTGCGCATGGACGACGACTATCTCCGCGTCCTCACGCTGAAGGAGCTTCCCGGCGAGACCCGGCCACTGATTCTCAATGGCCTGCTCGACATCCCGGCGAACTTCCATGTAGTCACCGAGTGGCACCCGGTAGACAATGCCAAGGCCCGCAAGGAAATCGCTTCGCGCCGGCGCCATCACCACAATTCCAAGACCAGCTTCGTTTCCAATCTCCAGGACCGGCAGAACACGGGCAACCAGGACAATCTGGTCGATGATTCCAAAGCCGCCGCCGTCGCGGAACTGGGCAACGCCCTGACCGCAATGGGTATGGAGGGCAAGAACTTCGGCGAATTCACACTGTCTGTCGTGATCTACGACGAGGACCGTTTGAAGGTCGAACATGCCGTTGCGGAATTTCACAAATTGTTCACGCAGCATGATGGTCTGTTGTATGAGGAACGCTACAACCTGCTGAACGCTTTCTTTGCCACGGTGCCCGGCAATCGAGAGTTCAACCTGCGCAAACAGTGGGCGCTCAATTCCAACTACGCCGACCTGTCGTTCCTGTTCACCGTCGATAGCGGCCCGCTGTGGAACCCGCACTTGGAGCGGGAATATCTCGCCGTCCTTGAATCGACCTACGGCACGCCGTATTTCTTGAACATGCACGCGGGCGACGTGGCCCACGCCTTGATGCTCGGAGCTACGGGATCGGGCAAAAGTTTCGCCACAAGTTTTCTGCTTCAGTCGGTGCAGAAATACGACCCGTTGACTTTCATCTTCGACCTCGGCGGCAGCTATGAGACGCTGACGCGGGCCTTCGGCGGCACCTACCTGAACGTCGGTTTCAAAAATCCAGGCTTCACAATCAATCCGTTTTCGCTCGATGCCACGCACGAAAACATGAACTTTCTGTACCTGTTTCTCCGGGTGTTGATTGAAGCCGGCGGACGCTATGAGCTGACACCGGAGAACGAAAAGGCGCTCTTCGCCGCGATCGAGCGGGCGTACAAGCTGCCCGCCGAGATACGGACGCTCACCAACTTCGCATCAATATTAGGCCCCCTGGGCGAGCGCCTGCATCGGTGGACGCAGGCCGGACAGTTCGGCCATCTCTTCGATAACCCCCAGGACACCCTCACGTTCGCCCGCTTCCAGACCTTCAACTTCGATGGATGGTCGGACTATCCGGACATCCTTGAACCGCTGCTGTTTTACATCTTGCAGCGTGCATCATCCGAGATCGAGAAACCTGCGAATACCGCCACATTCAAGGTGTTCGTGATTGATGAGGCTTGGATCTTCCTCAAGAACAGGACGATTCGGGACTGGATCACCCGCGCCGAAAAAACCTGGCGCAAAAAGAACGCGGCGATGCTTCTCGCCACGCAGTCGGTCGTGGAGCTGGCCGCGTCCGACATGTTGCACATCGTCAACGAGTCCTGCCCCACCAAGATATTCCTGTCGAACCCGAACATCGATCGCAGGATGTACGCCGAAGTCTTCCAGTTGAACGATACCCAGCTTGAGTTGCTGGAGTCGCTTGTGCCCAAGCGAGAGCTTCTGCTGATCCAGCCGCGCGGCACGAAGAAGTTGGTTTTGGAAGTCGATGCCCTGGGCTATTGGATGGCGACCAACAACGCCCGCGACAACCTCCGCAAACAGGATTATTTTGCCCGCTTCGGGCCGGAACAGGGCTTGATCCGGCTCGCCCACGATTACCCCAACCCACTGAACTCATAGGAGATTACATGCGCCCATCACCCATCGTCCCGCTACTGCTGGGCCTTGCCGCAACCGTGGCTCACGGCCAGCAGTCGGCCCGCATTGTCCACTACCACACCAACGACATCGTGAGTGTCCGCGCCAAGATGCGTTACACCACGCTCATTCAGTTGCCACCCACTGAAAAGATTCTGGAAGTCGCCACCGGCGACAAGGACTTCTGGATTATCGATGCCGTGGGCAACTACTGCTTCCTCCATCCAGCGAAGGAAGGCATTCATTCCGACCTCAACCTGATTACGGATAAAGGCAACGTGTATTCCTTCACGTTGAATGACGATGAGACTGCCGATCCGGACCTGAAGGTGGTTATCGAACCGTCCGATCCCTCTTCGCTGGCCACCGCCAATGGTGTCCGGCAGTTCGTGCCGGCCAGCGAGGTGGAGGCCGCCCGCGCTTCGGCGCAGATCGCACAGGCCCACGCCGCCAATGCGGTCGAGCAGTTCCGGGCCGAATATCCCACCCAGGCATTGCAGTTCGATTACACCTTCCGTAACAAAAGCCCCTTCGATGTCTCCGCGATCTACCACGACGACAAGTTCACCTACATCAAGTCCACGGCCTCGGAGAAGTTCTCCATCTATGAGCTGAAGGATGGAAAGCCCGACCTCATCACTTTTCAGTTGAAGGATGGCACCTACGTCATCCCCACGGTCGTCGATAAGGGCTATCTCGAAATCGGCAAGCACAAGCTTGAATTTCAACGGAAGGCTCAGTAAGGGGGCGCAATGGCAGAGGAAAAACAGACCGCTCCGATAGAACAGCAGCCGCCAGAGACCACGACCGTCCTGCGCGACAAACGCATCACGCCCGAGGGCGTGGTGCCCAAACAAGCGCAGGGTTACGTCATCGCCGGACTCGCCGTGCTCATCCTGATGGCTGTCATGTTCTCGAAGAACCACGCCAAGCCTGCTCCGAAAACTGCCGACTCCGGCCCGGTGGCCGTGTCCACGGACATGAACCAGCGGAAGATTCAAGAGTTGGAACAAGACTTGAGCGCCGACCAGCGCCAGAGCCAGCAGCAAGCCCAGGCACAGAGGGCAAATATGGCGCCGACAACTAATCCCGCCCAGCCAGGCGTCGCGTCTCCTGCCACGCAGTTGCCGTCGCCTGTGGCGGCTCAACCGACGGAGCCACCCCACGATCCGGTCGCGGATGCGGAAAAGGCATTGGCATTCAAGGCGCGGTTTGCGTCGAATCTCGTCTCTGCCGATGACGGCGCTTCGCACCCATCGACGGAGCCTGCCGACCTCGGTGAAAGCACCGCCGCTCGCTCTTTGAGCTTGCCGCAGATCGCTCCTACGCAGGCCGCCGCTGCTCCTGCCACGACTGCCAACAAACGTGCGCCGGAGGTCAACGTCAACGTCGCGCACGGCCAGCCCTTCGTCGTCTTCGAGGGAACTACCATCGACACCGTGCTGGTGACCCGGCTCGACGGTGAGTTTGCCGGGCCGCTGAAAGTCATGGTGGCCAACCCCATCTATAGCCAGGACCGTCAGCACCTCCTTATCCCCGAAGGCACGTTCATCCTGGGCGATGTGCAGAAGGTCGCCGGTCTCGGCCAGAAGCGTCTTGCGGTCACATTCCATCGCCTGTTGATGCCGGATGGCTATTCCGTCGATCTCGACCAGTTCCACGGTCTCGATCAGGCCGGAGCCACCGGACTCAAGGATAAGGTGAACAACCACTACGTCGAGATATTCGGCGCCTCGATTGCGCTGGGTGTCATTGCAGGAGCTGCCGAGGCCACCAACCTCAATCAGGGATACAACGAAACCGGCGCAGAGGCATACCAGTCCGGCATCGCCTCCAGCCTCTCGCAGTCGAGCGCCAACGTGCTCGACCGCTTCATCAACATTCCGCCGACGATCACGATCCGCGAGGGGCATCGCATCAAGGTCTACATCACCCAGGACATGCTGCTGCCCGCTTACGAGAACCATGACATGCCGGGAGTGATGTGATGCGCATGGCTCTCTGCGTCTTCGCCTGCCTTCTGATGGCCGGTTGCGGTGTTCCACCGCAGCCGAAGCCATCGCCCTATCGGTACAGGACGCTCGAACGCGCTGAAGCGCGTTCTCCATCCCGCACCGTATCCATACACCTGTAACTCCCTGGAGGTTTCGCCATGAGTTCTACCAAGCTGTATCCGCTTATTCTCGCCGCATTCACTGCGCTCGCGCCTGCGGCGCACGCGCAGTTCGGCTCCGGCATCGTCTTCGACCCCACGCAGAGCGCCCATGCTCTCCAGCAGATCGAGCAGGCGTCACAGATGTACACGACTGCGGTCGCGACCCGCAATCAGATCGTCACCATGTACAACCTCGCCTACCAGATGGCGCAGTTGCCGCAGGATCTCGGGGTACGGTACAGGGCAGGCTGGTCGCAGTGGACAAGCTTGCAGGCACCGCCGAATACCTATGGCAACACCGCAGCGCTGGTCAACGCTCTCAACTATGGAGCGCTCGTCAATGCACAACAGGGCTACAGCAGCGCCTACATGCAAGTCCAGAACTACCCTTCAGGCAATTATTCGTCCCTGGACTCCCGCACCCAGGCCACCCTCGCTAACCAGTACGCCACCTCGGAGCTGGCGCAGACCACAACCACCAACACTCTCGCCACCCTGGGCACCATCCGCGGCGATGAGCAGGGCTTCGCCACCAAGCTCTCCAATCTCGATTCGGACACGTTTTCGACCGACTCCAGCCAGCAGACCGAAGCTGCCTTGCTCGGCAAAATCAACTCGGCAACGTTGCTTCAGATCCATTCCCAGCAGGACACCAACCAGTTCCTCATGGCCTCGATCCAGCAGCAGCTTGTCGCACAGAAGCAGCAGATCGACGCGCAGAACCGCGCGATCAACAACGCGATCTATTTCCAGCAGAACTTCTCGAACACCATGCAGAACGTGAACAGCGGCGTGAGCGATTCGATGCACTCGATCTCCCTCAGCATCGGCGGGAGCAACTGATGGGACAGAACATCTTTTCCGCGCTTGCGCAGGCCATCACGCAATTGCTCTCCTCTCAGGGCAACATCCTCCAGGCCACTGGACTCGACATCTTCCGTGGCCTGGCCGTGATCCTCATTGTCTGGTTCGGGATCAAGTCAGCCCTGTCCGCATCGCAGGGACATGGCGGTGGTTTTCACTTCGCCAAGTTCGCTGACCTGATCCTCATGATCGCGTTCGGCCTCGGGATGCTGACGTATTACTCGGCACCCATCCCCGGCACCAGTTACAGCTTTAGCGACCTCATCACCAAAGAGGGCCTGAATCTCTCCAACCAGATCGAGTCCAGCCAGACGCAGGAGATCGCCGACACCATTACCAATGCCGAGCAGCAGCTTGGCTCACCTCCCGGCAGCTTCAACATTCTGGAGGATCTGACCTACCTGCTCATTGTCGTCATATTGGCGGCGATGGAGGCAACGGCCTTTTGCGTCATTGCCTACGGCTATGTTGCCGCCGCCGTGTGCGTTCTTATCGGCCCCATCTTCATCCCCTGGTTCATTGTGCCCAAGATGGACTGGCTGTTCTGGGGCTGGCTAAAAGCCTTCATCGGATTCAGCTTTTATCAGGTCATTGCCAGCGCCTTCATCTATGTCTTCGCAAAGGTGCTGGCCAACATGTTTCAGGTCATTGGCACCATCAGCATCTCGAACGCATTTACCGTCCTGCCCGCGTTGCTGGTCACGCTCGCCGTGTGTGTCTATGGACTCTTCAAAATACCGGAGCTGACTGCATCAATCCTCAGCGGGCGCGTCGGCACCTGGGTCAACCCCACAGGAAACTGATTATGACCAAGCAAACCACTTTCGCCACTACAGACGCCGGCCACAGGTTCCTGGAATTGTATGCCGAGCCGCTCGTCACGAACACGTATCTGAAAGTCGCGCTCCTCGTGCTCTCAGTCGTTACGCTCGCTTCGCTTGCGCTCCTCTATAGAGCACAGACCGCTGCCTTGCGGCTGAAGCCGCTCGTCATCTCGGTCTCCGACATCGGGCGCGGCCAGGTCGTGAACTATGCCGACTTCTCGAAGGTGCCCGTCGAGCGCGTCAGCAAATACTATCTCGCGCGCTGGGCCGAGCTCTACTACGGCCGCAATCACGCAACGTTGCAGCGTGACTTTGTCGAGTCCTTGAATTTCTTCTCGAACGAATTGCAATCCGCGACCCTGGCGCGCGTTACCAAAGTCAAAACACTTGAGACGTTCCTACTCGATCCGAGCGCCCCGAACGTGGACATCGAGATCAAGGCCGTCGTGCTCGACGATACCCGGCAGGCTCCGTATCGCGCCCACATCGAGTTTGAGAAAGTCTTTTACTCGCCCGGCGATCAGCAAAAGCAGAGCCGCGAACGCTGGACCGCCAACGTCATTTACGGCTTCCGCGATGAAGTGCCGAACGCAATGTTGCTCACCAATCCGCTTGGCGCCGTTATCAGTTACGTCCACGAAGATCAGGCGTTCGGGAGCTAAGAGCTATGCGACCGAAGAAGCCCATCCTGCTTTATTGCGCTGACCGGGAGTTGCTTTCGGCGATAGCTTTTGCGCTGCGCCTGCATCCCTATCACGTCACCGCGACAGAAAACAGCATGGAAGCGTCTCTCGCCGCTGGCGATCGCTGCGCGGGTTTCGTCTGCGGCATACTCATCCATGCGCAGCAGGGTGACCTTGCCGGGCGGCTGGTCCATCGCATCCTCGAAGTCGCAGACCACATGCCTTTGCTGCTGGTGGACCGCGCCGGCGATCTCGCACCCGTCCGCTACGCGGACATGGTGCTCTATGGCCGCAACACTTCGATGCAACACATCCTCGGCGGGCTTCAGACGCTCTGCGCGCGTAAACGTGGGCCGCAGCACCGGAGCGCCGCGTGAGGTATCTCCTCCTCCAAGGCGATGTGCTGACGCGGTTGCGGGTACTGCCCGGTGAAAGTGTGCAGTGTGTCGTAACCTCGCCGCCCTATTGGGGACTGCGCGATTACGGTGTCGAAGGCCAGATCGGCCTCGAATCGACGCCAGAAGAATATGTTCTCAAACTGGTCGGAGTTTTCAGCGAGGTGCGCCGCGTGCTGCGCAACGACGGCACCGTATGGCTCAACCTCGGCGATACCTATTTTGGCAGCTGGGGCAACTATGGCGGCCAGAACCGCGGACATGGGTCGCAGCGGGAGATCGTCCATGGCAGTGCCGTTCCCAATCCGGCATACGATGGACTCGAGAGCTACCGTCCGCCCAGCGCTCAATCACATCCGATCCTCAAGCCAAAGGATCTTGTCGGCATTCCGTGGCGGCTGGCAACGGCGCTCCAGGCCGATGGGTGGTGGCTTCGCTCCGATGTGATCTGGGCCAAGCCCAATCCCATGCCGGAGAGCGTGACCGACCGGCCCACCAAGAGCCATGAATATGTCTTTCTTCTGGCGAAGAGTGACCACTATTTCTACGACGCAGAAGCAATCAAGGAGATTGCTGTCGGCGGCACGCCTGGCAACACGACACACAAAGGGCAAACGGCTTTTGAGGACGGTGACGTCCGCATGCGGACGAGGGCCGGGCTTACCGATATGGTCGCGTTTGCCCAGCACAACAAGCGTTCCGTCTGGACCGTAGCGGTTGAGGCTTTTCCCGAAGCTCACTTTGCGGTGTTTCCCACGAAGCTGGTCGAACCCTGCATCCTTGCCGGAACAAGCGAGCGCGGTTGCTGCTCAAAATGCGGGACTCCGTGGACGCGCATCGTTCAACGCAGCCTCGCCTTTCAATCGGGAAGCGGAAGATCCGGGAATCAACCCGAAGGCAAGTATGCCGGCAGCGCCCAGGCCAAAAGCGGCGACTATGACATTCGCCTCGGTCCGGTCGTCAAAACCGCGACCATCGGCTGGGA
>JAJZIF010000154.1 GCA_021810735.1 Acidobacteriota bacterium | reverse complement strand
TAGAAGTATTCGGGAGGGATGATTGCTATGCAGTTCTCGTGCAGATGGAGACTGGATCAGTGCGCGGACAGTACTTCAAGCCCAACAATCGCAGTAGTTGATACGGAGTAGTAGGATGACTTCTCTACAGACATCATTTAGTTGCGGTAAGAATCCCAGCCATCGTCGGGAATCTGCAGCGAACTTTGCGCCGTGGCCTTATTTTGAGGCAGACGAGATCGAAGCGGTCGCGCATGTGCTTCGATCCGGAAAGGTCAATTACTGGACGGGGGATGAATGCCGGAAATTTGAGAAGGAGTATGCAGAATCCATTGGCGTGAAGCATGCAATCGCTCTGGCGAACGGGACCGTCGCCCTGGAACTCGCCCTGCGAGCTTTGAATGTCGGCCCCGGAGATGAAGTCGTCACTACAAGTCGTACCTTCATCGCGTCGGCAAGCTGCGCAGTGAGCGTGGGCGCACGCCCAATCACCGCGGACGTGGATCGAAACAGCCAAAACATGACGGCCGAGACCATTCGCGCCGTGCTGACTCCGCGAACCAAGGCAATCATTGTTGTCCATCTTGCAGGTTGGCCGTGCGACATGGACCCGATCCTCGATCTTGCCCGGGAGCATGGATTGAAAGTGATTGAGGATTGCGCCCAGGCACATGGCGCTACCTATAAGGGGCGGCCCGTCGGATCGATGGGAGATGTTGCCGCATTTTCTTTTTGCCAGGACAAAATCATCACCACGGGCGGTGAGGGCGGACTGTTCGCCACGAACGATGAGGCGCTCTGGAAATTTGCCTGGGCCTATAAGGATCACGGCAAGAGCTATGACGCCGTGTATAACCGTCATCACGAACCCGGCTTCCGCTGGCTCCATGAATCCTTCGGAACCAATTGGCGGATGACCGAGATGCAAGCGGCAATCGGGCGGATTGCTCTGCAAAAATTGCCTGGCTGGGTCGCTCAACGACAACACAACGCCGCGATCCTTCGCGACGGGCTTTCCGGGATTCCATGCCTGCGCATTCCGGTTCCCGACCCCACAATTGGACACTCCTACTATAAGTTCTATGCATTCGTCCGCCCAGAGAGACTAGCGCCGGGATGGTCGCGCGACAGGATCATGGCCGAAATTTGCAGCGCAGGTGTACCTTGCACGGTTGGCAGTTGCAGCGAAATTTATGAGGAAAAAGCTTTCAGGATTTATGGGGAGGGGAAATATCCGGCGAGACCTGTCGCGAAAGAACTTGGGGAAACGAGTCTAATGTTTCTGGTTCACCCTACCCTTTCAGAGTCGTCGCTGCAGTTTTCTGTGGACACGATCAAGAAGTTACTATAGGCTTTCGATTAGCTAGCTAAAGCGTTGGGTACGTAAGTCTTCCCATCCCCCGCAACCTCACGAGACTACGACCGAACTATGTCCCGCATCAGAAGATTGTGGAAGCCGCAAGTTGTCCAAGCCGTTGCAATCATAGGATCTCTAATTTCGTCCTGGCTGCTTCGCTTTGAATTCCGTTGGGAATACACGGGCGTTCTCTGGCGAGCAATTCCTGTGCTTTTGATTGCAAGATTTACGGGACTTTTCCTGTTCCAGTCTTTACATGGCTATTGGCGATACACGGGGGCTGCCGACCTGATGCGGATCGCCAAAGCAACCCTCGTTGGGTCCGTGATTTTTATCGCGCTGGAACGCGGCGTTTTAGGCGTCACCGCATTTCCCCTTTCCATCTATGTTATTGAGCTGGTTTTCACCACGGCTGCCCTGATCGCCGCACGAGCCATTGCTGTAATGTTGTTCAATGGGAATAGTTCGCAGGCTCGCGGACGGGAGAAGAAGCTCCAGGCCTGCATTGTCGGTGCTGGGTTTGCGGGAAACATACTTGCCAAGGAAATGCGCGGTTCCAATACCGGACTTCACCTGGTTGGATTTGTGGATGACGACCGCGGCAAACGCGGCAGCAGAATTCAAGGCCTCCCCGTGCTGGGAACCATTGAAGAGCTGGAGGCTCTGGTGCCGCAGCGCGGGATCGATGAGCTCCTGATCGCCATTCCCTCGGCTTCCAAAGGTCAATTGAATCGCATTGTCCGGATCTGTGCAAACACCAAGGTGAAATTTCGCAGTGTTCCGTCCCTCAGTGACATACTGTCGGGAAAAATGGCCATCGATGCACTGAAGGACACGGATGTGGATGACTTGATCGGTCGAGACAAGGTTGAGCTCGATTTGGCGCCGGTCCGAGCGTTTCTTGGAGGAAAAATCGTCCTGGTCACAGGAGCTGCAGGGTCGATCGGATCCGAGTTGTGCAGACAAATTCTGCAATGCGGTCCGGAAAAACTCATTTGCATCGATAGGGATGAGACAGCCCTGTTTCATTTGGGTGCAAGTCTGGAAGCCCTGACCGACCGATCTGTACCGGACAGCTTTGTTCTTCAGATGGCCGATGTAGCCGATGCGGGCACGATGCGAAAGGTGCTACGTGAGAACCAGGTGCAGGTCATTTTCCATGCCGCAGCATACAAGCATGTTCCTCTCGTGGAGGCGAACGTTGCCGAGGCGGTCAAAAACAATGTGATCGCGCTTTGGAAGTTGCTGGACATGGCCGAGGAATCCGGTTGCGACCGTTTTGTTTTGATTTCCTCCGACAAGGCCGTGAATCCGTCGAGCTTTATGGGCTGTACCAAGCGCATTGGAGAATTGCTGGTCGCCTCGCGCCCTTCGAGCAGGTTGAAATGCATGTCCGTCCGGTTTGGAAATGTTCTCGGATCGCAGGGCAGCGTGGTTCCCACCTTCAAATCGCAGATCGCGCGGGGGAAAGCGATTACCGTCACCCATCCGGAAATGACCAGGTTTTTCATGGCGATCAGCGAGGCGGTGTCCTTGGTTCTGCAGGCCTCGGTCATCGGAGGAAATGGAGAAATCTATGTCCTCAACATGGGCGAACCTATCAAAATCGTGGAATTGGCAAAAATGCTCATGCGGCTGTCCGGCAAGTCGGAGGCGGACATACCCATTCAGTACACCGGACTGCGGCCAGGAGAAAAACTCTACGAGGAATTGTTTTACGAGGACGAGGGATTGCTCCAGACCCCGATCGATGGACTTCGCGTGGCGAGGGGCAGGGTGGTTGTTTGGAATACACTGCGAAGTCAACTGGTTCAGTTAACCAGGCTCTTAGACGAGAGTGCCGTTTTGATCCGGCAGAAGGTGAAGGAAATCGTACCGGAATACCAGCAGCCCTACGCTCTGGAACCAGAAACCAACGAAACCTCTGGGTTATTAAGAATGCTGGCGGCAAGAAGCAGAGAGCCGGTTCGTCCCCTTGCGACCGATATCTGGATAAATTAGCGCTTCTGCCCAAGCGCTCTCGCTGGACTGGCGTCGGCTTCCATTTTGGGGATCGGGCAGGGCCTACCTTGCTGTCCAAGGCTGGTCAGGAATAGTCATTCCTAGGCCGAGCTGGTCTCACTCGCCAACCATTGTTACACCCTCCGCCTTCGCTGCCACGCGAAGCTCTTGACGCCAAAATGGCGATGGGTACCCCACGAGACTTGTCCGGTGCGGTGAATTGAATGCGGTTGCCAGATGAAAGGCTCACGTGCGCCTTCTCCACACGACAGTGATTCCGGTCAATCGGCAACGAGATCCGTAGGGAGCAAGGTCTTCCGTGGTCTGGCAGCCAGCGATCCCAAATTCGGGGCAGCGAATACAACCGGCTCACGTAAACGCGCATCTAGGAATGGCGAATAGAGCGAAGTGGGTGGACACGCTCAGCCCCGAAAGGTGGACCCGCCCGCAGAGCTTGCCGATGGCCGTCGCCAGAGGTTCCCCCAGCTTGTGGCGCCGTCTGTACTTTTATAGGCGGTTGCAGACCGGAGCGGATTGCATGCCGGTCTTGCTGCTGGAGGGTACTTCGATGCGCTTCCCTCAGTTCAGCCTGGAAATCCTGATGGCCGTGGTTGCTACAGCCGAGAAGAAGAGCGTGACCCGGGCGGGCAAGGAGTTGGGAATCTCGCCCTCTGCCGTGACCAAGAGAATCCGAGTTGCGGAACGGATCGCTCGAGCCAGGCTATTTCACCCTGCGGAAGAGGGCTTCGTTCTGAGCCAGGCGGGAGAGCTTCTCTACGATGAGGCGAAAAAATCGATCGAGCGGGCCTTGCTTGGCGAGGAGAAGATCGCCGCCTATCTGATGCTGAAGGAACGTCACCTGCTGGTCGGACATTCGACGTATCTGCCGCCCCGCCTGATGGCCATGCTGATCCAGTTTCACTTCGAGGGCGCTCCGCCGGTCGAGATCGAGCACAGGCCGGAGCTGACGCCCTCGATTGTGCAGCAGGTCCTGGATGGCACGCTGCATATCGGGTTCGGCTTTCTGCCGCAGGAACATCCGGACCTCACCGTGCGGCAACTGTATGAGGAGCCGCTGGTCGCGTGTCTCCCGGCCAGCCATCCGATGAGCGCGAAACATACGATTTACCCTGAGGATCTACGAGGGCAAGCATTGATTGCAATCGGGAGGAGGCAGATGCCTTCCTTCCAGGAAGAGATCGACAACTTCTATTCCGGGTTCGGCGTACATCTGAACGTGGTGGCGGATGCCTTTGCGCCTCCGGAAGCCTTGGCGTATGTGGAGCAGAGGATCGGGATTTGTCTACTCGCGCAGTCCTCCGCCATTGCGAGGCCGGGGATCGCGATCAAGCCGCTTTCCCATCGGGTACTGACGTGGAAAAGCGGGATGTTCCAGCGAGAGGACAATCACCATGAGCTGATCCGGGAATTTGGCGATCAGGTCTGGAAGAAAACGGCAGTCTTGCGTGCCCGTCCGGAAAGGTGGGATCAATCGTCGTCGCTGAGAAAATAATCGAGGGGTTTGGAGTAGATTTTCGCGAGTTGCAAAAATTCAATCACATCGACGCGACGTTCCCCGGTTTCGCACTTGGACAGGAAAGAGTGCGCCATGTGCATCTTCTTCGATACGTCTCGCTGGGTCAGGCCCGCCTGCTCGCGGGCCTCGATCAAGCGTAGAAGGAAGGTGTCGTAGGTGACCTGATAGGGGGCCGTCCTCGCCTTTCTTGATTTCCTGGTTTCCGCAGCCTTGGCCCGCTTCACACTCCTCAGTGTGAGGATCAGTGGACGGTTCCCCTAATAAGGGACAGAATGAGACGAGTCGTATCGACTTACAGGAGTCTGCGGTGAACAGAGCGACGATGGAATGCACGGAGCTGGTCAACCGGACAGTGCAAAGTTTCAAAATACTGGACGACCCTCGATATGGCCGCGAGGTGCACATCGAATTTACCGATGGCACCATGTTCACGGTCACACTGCAGGTCGAGGCCACGGTGGAAGCGAAACATTACCGGGAAGCCGGGGGGAAGTTGGAGATTCTAAGGGAGCACCAGGACATGCCCGCAGAAGATTAGATCGCGATGTCCGATGCATGCCTCAAGGGGCGGATCTCGGCTACGCGGCGGACTCCGCCGTCGCGGGTGAGCTGCACGATGCAATCCAGACTCCGTTCCGCTTCGGCACGGGTGGCCGCGAGGTCGCCGGTGGCTTGTCCTCGCAGGGCCAGAGCCGCCAGGCGGGAGATGGCATCGATCGCGCTGTTGGCGTGGATGGTGGATAAGGATCCGCGGTGGCCGGTGTGGAGCGCGTCCAGGAAGATGCGTGCTTCCGCGCCCCGGATCTCGCCGACCACGATCCGGTCCGGTCGGTGGCGAAGGGACGCTTTCAATAGATCGCCAAACCCAATCTGAGCTTTGTGGGTATCGAGCTGTGCCTCGGCGCATACAACATGCGGCTTGCGAATATGCAGCTCTGCGGTATCTTCGAGAATCAGAATACGTTCCTCTGCCGGGATGCAGTCTGCGAGCACGTTGAGGAGCGTCGTCTTTCCGGAGGAAGTTCCGCCAGAAATCAGCAGGTTGTCTCCGCACCGGACCGAGGCTGCGAGCCGAGTCGCCTGGTCCGCAGTGAGCATTCCGCGCTCAACCAGGTCAGACATGGTGAAATTGCGCGAAGTGAATTTGCGGATGGTCAACAGCGGCGCAGGATGGACGACCGGCGGAATCAGGGCCGCCATGCGGCTGCCATCGGGCAGGCGCAGGTTCAGGATGGGAGAGCCGGCATTGAGTTTCTTGCCGAATTTGTTGGCGATCACTTCCAGGGCGGTCAGCAGCGCGCCATCCGCGAAGCGTGTTCCCGGCAGAAGCTGGATCACGCCAGCTTCCTCGATCCAGACTGAGGAGTCGGGATTGACCATGATCTCGGAGACAGTTTCGGATGTCAGCAAGTGCTGGATCGGTTTCAAAAACGGCAAAATGATTGCAAAGCTCACGGTTGTATCCTCCGGGGATCGAAGCCGATCCGCTCCTGTTCAAACCAGGTCATCCAGATGGGCAGAAAGTCCGGCTTCAGGTAGCAGTAGGTGGCAGGCAGCGGACTGATGCCGTCGTAGGCCGCAATGACGGACTGCGCATTCTTCAATTCAAAGAACACACGCTCGTCAAATAACGGCTCTTTTTGTTTCTGGTATTGCTTGGAGGCGGAGACCGATCCTCTGTTCGACGATGTGCGGCCACTGATCCAGCCAACGTTGGCATTGCTGCTGGACTCCGAGACCGTATAACTGATGTGTGTTTTTTCTGTCTTGCCGCAGAGCTCCGATGCATAGCGGGCCGTCTCGGGGTCTGAGGTCGTGAGGAAGACCTTCGTCCGGAATGCCTGCAGCAGGGTCTTGACGCCTTCGTTGGGTAGCGCTTCCTTTAAGGACGAAAGACTTTGCGTGGCCACAATCGGAATGCATTTCGGCTGGCGCGAGATGGAAAGAAAGCGCTCGTCGCCCGTGGGATTGTCGCCGCCGACGGTGGCGAAGTTCTGGTACTCGTCGCAGAGGAAGACGGTTGGACGGAAGTGCTTGTCCGGGTGGGCGTCCATCTTTGGAATGCGCAATTGCACGGCACGCTGGTAGTTCACCTTCATCATGGTGCCGATGGTCTTGGCCAGAGCCGGATTGAGGGCCACGGGAAAGTTGAGACCCACGACTTTGCCGGATTCGATCAGTTCTTCAAAGGGAGCGAGGACAATGCCATCGGGATCGGCCGCACATTCTTTGCCCTGATACAGTTCCTTCGGTGGACAGAAAACGCGGCGAACTTGAGGATCGGTTTCAAACAGTGACAGAAACACCGCGATGCCCTGGATGATGGAGGTTTTGACTTCGGAGCGGAAGAACTTCCAGTGCTCCCAGTACCAATACTGGACGCTGGCGAATCGATCTCTGGGTTCGTGTCCTGCGTGGCGCCGGGTGTAAACAAAGAACTCGCCATCGATTCCGGTGGCAAGCACCTGTTCCAGATCGGCCGTCCACACAGCGAGATATTGGTCCAGTTCCCGATGCGCTTCAAACCCGAATGCGGACAGGAATTGCTCGTGGTCTTTATAGAGCGGGTTTTCGATGCCGATGTACTGGGCCGGACTGAAACGCGAGCCAACTTCGATCAGCAGCTCTTCCAATTCTCCGGCACTGATCACGGTGTGAAAGATGTCGATCAAGGTAACGTATCCGTCGCGGATACGATGCAGCAGGATCACGTAGCGGACAAGGTCGGTATAGGACTGCTGCCAAAAAGGCTCTTTGCCCTTGCCCCAGATACTGGTGATGATGGATGCGATGTTGAATGCCTGGGCATAGGGATCGAGGGAGTTGTTCAGCGGGTTATACCGGACATTGCCTTCGAGCGAGACCTCGACATAGTCCTGCGCACGACCGCAGCTTTTCAGGATCGTTTGCATCTGGCGGCAGAGATCGCCTTTGACTTCGAGGACGAGGCCGGAGAGTTTCCCTGCCGCGTCGTTGGCACGATAGGAGAACAACTGCCGCATCGCAGGCAGAATCAGCGCTAGCGTCTTACCGGAACCGATGGAGCCGAAAACGGCGATGCCGGTATAGAGGCCGCGTTCCGGAAGGACGAGCCAACGTGGACAGGGACTGGGCTGCGGCACAAGCTGGCGATGGACCTCGCCCACGACCAGAGTCAAGTCACGCCGAGTGCATGGATCGGGATACGGTGGCAAGGCTCAGTCTTTTCCAATCGAAGGATGAGCCTGAAGGGTGGGGAGTAATCGTGCTGGGGAAGGCTCCTTTTGTATTTTG
>JAJZIF010000153.1 GCA_021810735.1 Acidobacteriota bacterium | reverse complement strand
GTCCGAAGCAGTCGAGGGCGCCGCTCTTGATCAGCGACTCCAGTACGCGCTTGTTCATCACACGGAGATCGATGCGCTCGCAAAAATCCCAAAACGAAGTAAATGTCTTGCCTTCCTGCACCAGTTGACTGCGGACTTGCAGAATGGAGGCGATCGCGTTTTGGCCCACATTTTTTATGCCGGCCAGGCCGAATCGAATCGCTTCCCCATGGGGCGTGAAGTCGGCGTCACTGGCGCGCACATCCGGCGGCTCGACGGCAATGCCCATCTCGCGACATTCCTTGATGTACTTCACGACATTGTCCGGCTTGCTCACTTCCGAGGTCAGCAGCGCGGCCATAAATTCTTTTGCATAATGCGTTTTCAGATAGGCCGTGTGGTACGCCAGCAACGCATAGGCCGCGGAATGCGACTTGTTGAAACCGTATCCGGCGAAGCGCTCCATCAGTTCAAAGATGTGTTCAATTTTCTTTTGCGGAAATTTCTTGTCCAGCGCTCCCTGCACAAAACGGTTCCGCTGCCGGGCCATTTCCACTGGATCTTTCTTGCCCATTGCGCGACGCAGCAGATCGGCTTCGCCGAGCGAGTATCCTGCCAGCACGTTGGAAATCTGCATCACCTGTTCCTGGTATACGATGACGCCGAGCGTTTCCTTCAAAATCTCCTCAAGTTCGGGAAATTCGTATTCGACCTGTTTCCGCCCCCACTTACGTTCGACAAAGTCATCGATCATCTGCATCGGTCCGGGGCGATATAGAGCATTCAACGCCGTCAGGTCGGCAACGGAATCCGGCTTATAGCGCCGCAGCACATCGCGCATCCCCGGGGATTCAAACTGAAACACGCCCGAGGTAAGCGCGCGATGAAAAACCTGTTCATAGGTTTGCTTATCATCGAGCGTAATCGTTTCCATGTCGATCTCGATGCCAAGATTGACGCGCACCAGTCGCAGCGCCTCGTGAATCACCGTCAGCGCGGTGAGACCAAGAAAATCCATCTTCAGAAGACCAATTTTTTCAATGGCCTTCATGTCGTAAGCAGTAACAATTTCGCCGTTCTTGCCGCGGCTTAATGGGACCAGATTCGTCAACGGCTCAGGAGCAATCACCACGCCGGCCGCATGAATGCCCGCGCCGCGCGCCAGCCCTTCCAGCCTGCGCGCAATGTCGATCAGTTCGCGAATCTGTAGATCATTTTCGTAGATTTGCTGCAGCGGCTCGGATTCCTTCAACGCATCGTCGATCGTCATGCCGATGGTGGCGGGAATGAGCTTGGCGATTTTGTCGACTTCGCCGTATGGCATCGCCAGCGCGCGGCCAACATCTTTGATGGACGCCTTGGCCGCCATGGTGTTGAAGGTGATGATCTGCGCCACTTGTTCGCGTCCGTACTTGCGGGTCACATAGTCGATCACTTCTCCGCGGCGGTTCATGCAGAAATCGATGTCGATGTCCGGCATCGATACGCGCTCGGGATTTAAGAAACGTTCGAACAGAAGCTCGCTCTGCAGCGGATCGACGTCCGTGATGCCCATGGCGTAGGAGACCAGCGAGCCGGTGGCTGAGCCGCGGCCTGGGCCGACGGGAATGTCCTGTTCTTTCGCGTAGCGGATGAAGTCCCAGACGATCAAAAAATATCCGGAGAACTTCATCTGCTGGATGCAGGCAATTTCGCGTTCGAGACGCTGCTCGTACTCGTCTGTGGTGTGGCGCAGGTGTCCACTATCACGTAAAAATCGAATCGATGTATCCAGGCGGCGGCGAAAGCCTTCTCGGCAAATCTTCGCAAAATAACTGTCGATGGTAAATTCCGGCGGTACATCGAACTGCGGGAACGAATTGGAGATCTTGTCGATCTTGACATGGCAACGCTCGCCAAACTGCATGGTCCGCGCCACCACTTCCGGCGTCTGCGAGAAAACACTCAGCATTTCCTCAGCCGACTTGACGAAGAATTGGTCGCCGTCGAAGCGAAAACGCTTTTCGTCGTGAATGGTGCTGCCGGTCTGCACGCACAGCAGCACATCGTGCGCGTGGTGATCGTCGTGGCCAATGTAGTGGCTGTCGTTGGTGGCAATCAGTGGAATATCGAGGTCTTTTTCGAGGCGAAACAGATCGGCATGGATCTTTTTCTCGAGTTTCAAACCCTGGTCCTGAATTTCCAGAAAGAAATTGCCGCGACCAAAAATATCTTCATATTGCTTGGCCGTCGCGCGCGCGCCATGGTAGTTGTTCTTCGTCAACTGCTCGCAAAGTTCTCCGGCGAGGCAGCCGGAAAATCCGATCAGACCCTTTGAGTGCTCCGCCAGAAATTTCTTGCTGATGCGCGGCTTGCGATAGAAGCCATGCAGCGAGGCCTCGGACGTGATGCGGACCAGGTTGCGATAGCCCTCATCGTTTTCCGCGATCACCAGCAGATGATGATATTGATCGCCCTGCGGATCGGCACGGTGGTCCTCCTTCTGGCAGATGTAAAGTTCGCAGCCTAAAATGGGATTAATGTCGTATTTTTTTGCCGCGTCAGAAAAGTGGACCGCGCCATAAATGTTGCCGTGGTCCGTCATGGCGACAGCCTTCTGCCCCATGCCCTGGACATGCTTCAGCAGCTTGTCGACGTCGCATGCTCCATCCAGCAGCGAATAATCCGTATGAAGATGTAGATGAGTAAATTCAGCCATGCTCATGCTCTATTCTAGTCGGCCAGTGGCCCCCGCATCGAAGCTCCTGCCAAACATGAAGAGACTTGGCCTGAGGAAATCAGGGCCGAAACTCATAGAATGCGTATGAGAATGGATCGCGGCGAAACAAGGCCTGGACTCGGTCAGCCCACTTGGTTCGATTTCCGCCACGCGCGTACTGCTGCGGAAATTATCCTGAGGGACGCGTACGTGCCATCCGCCTCGCCCTTTTCGAAATCTCCATCGAGGACAGCCATGCGGTTCGTTACATGGGCAAAACACAGGACAGGCCTTTGCCGCGCTTGCGCGAAGGCGTACAGGGCTGCCGCCTCCATCTCGACCGCAAGAATGTTGCGGGACCGGCAATTCTCAATCGCTGCAGGCGTTTCACGAAAAGGAGCGTCTGTAGTCCAGGTCGCGCCGCGATACACGGGGGGGATAATGTCGGCCAACGTCTTCATCGCACTGTCAACCAGCAGGGGGTCGGCATCTACAAAGTCGGCAGGCGGCAAATAGTGATAGCTTGTCCCTTCATCGCGTAAAGCGCGATCGATAAGAATGAAATAGGGTGGCGGGTCTTGTTCGAGTATTTGCCCGGCTGAAGTCATACTCACCAGAAATCTGCATCCAGAGACGAAGAGCTGCTCTGCGAGAAGGACGGCAAAAGGCGCGCCAACCGCGCAACCGATGACACCGAGGCGTTCTCCCTCATGCTCAAACTCATAAAGATCGGTGTGGTAACACGCCCAGAAACGGGATAGCTGAGCGCGGCATTTTTTAAGTAGCGTCCGGACGATGTCTCCATCGGGATCCAGAAGACAAACTTCCGGCACTTCGCCCACCGGCAAATTTTTTTGTCTTCGTGCTTCCCGCAAAAGATTTTCGGGTTCAAAGATCGATGCTGCACCAAAATTCTTGCCGGTTACGATAGGCGGTGCATTCGATAGATTTTCTTTTTCTGCCATTCCAGTCTTTTCCTCATCCGTTCTGACAGGATATCCTTTCCTTCCTGCTTTCATATCGATTACGGAGCACAGGTTCCATGCACGGCCCCTCCCTATTCCCGATCCTTGTACAATTCCAACTGCATCTAAAGGGTGGAGAATCATCTTGATATCCGCCCGTGGATAAATCGCAATTTTCAATGCCGAAAATCGAGGCAAAACGCGAACTGCCATCAGGCGGAATTTCGCTCGCATGGCGGGCCATGCGGCATCGCAATTTTCGTTTGTTTTTCGGCGGCCAGAGCATCTCCCTGATTGGGACTTGGATGACGCGGATTGCGACCGCATGGCTGGTGTACCGGCTCACTGGCTCGGCATGGCTACTAGGAATTGTCGGGTTCGCCGGGCAAATTCCAACCTTCCTGCTGGCGCCGTTCGCCGGCGTGTGGGTCGATCGGCTCGATCGCCGTCATGTTCTGGTCGTGACACAAACCCTGGCAATGGTGCAATCGCTCGCGCTGGCGGCGTTGACCTTGAGTCACCGCATCAACATGGCAGAAATCCTCTGGCTCAGTGTGTTTCAAGGTTTAATCAACGCCTTCGACATGCCGGGCCGGCAAGCGTTCATGGTGCAGATGATTGAAGACCGCCAGGACCTGGGCAACGCCATCGCGCTCAATTCTTCCATGGTGAACATGGCGCGACTGGTGGGCCCCTCGCTGGCGGGGCTGGTCATTGCGGGCTTTGGCGAAGGCTATTGCTTCCTGATCGACGGCATCAGCTACGTTGCCGTGATTGTGTCGCTGCTGATGATGCGGCTGCCGAAATTTATCGTCAAGCCTACCATTGTGCCGCTGATCGGGCAGTTGAAGGAAGGCTGGGCGTATGTGTCGCGATTTCCTCCGGTACGAACCATTCTGCTGCTATTCGCTGTGGTCAGCCTGATGGGAATGCCGTTCACGGTGTTGATGCCAATCTTCGCCGTGAAAGTCCTGCATGGCGGTCCGCACACGCTGGGCTTCCTGATGGGCGCGGTCGGAACCGGCGCGCTGGTTGCGGCGATTTCTCTGGCAATGCGGAAGTCCGTACTCGGACTGGGCCGCGTCATTGCCGTCTCCGCCGCCATCTTTGGCGCGGCGCTGATTGCCTTCGGCATGTCGCGAATGCTGTGGCTCTCTCTACTGCTGATGCTGATTACCGGCTATGGAATGATGATGGGAATGGCGGCCAGCAACACCATCATCCAGACCATCGTTCCGGAGGACAAACGCGGCCGCGTGATGAGCTACTACACCATGGCCTTCGTCGGCATGGCGCCATTTGGCAGTCTGCTGGCCGGCGGTCTGGCCCATCTGGTCGGCGCTCCCGTGACGCTGATGGTGACTGGGGCCTTCTGTATCGCGGGGGCGGCATGGTTTACTACCCGACTACCCAACATCCGACTCCACATCCGTCCCATCTATCGCGATATGGGAATTCTGCCGCCTGAGTTGGTTGCGGCGATGGAAGACGGCAGCGGAGATTGAGTCCACCGCCGCGACCGCGCTGCAACGTGGAGCACGGCGATGGCGGCTCGCCGCCGCTACTTGCCGGATTTTTTCTTCGGCTTGGATTTCACCGCCGGTTTTGAAGGTTTCTTCGGGCGACTGACGGACTCGGCACTCTTCTTCATCGCGGACGCGCCAGCTTTTTTCACGGTTGGCTTGACGGCTGCCTTGGGCTTCAAGGATGCTTTCGCGATCGGCCGATGTGCGGTCCCGGCGGATGCCTTCCCATGCGCCTTGGCTACGATGGCTGCCTTCTGCGCCTTCCCTTTCAGCTTCGGCGCGGGCTTGCTGCCTCCTTTGCCGCTGGGTTTCGCTGTGGCCTTTCCACCACTGGGATGCGAAACCTTGCCGGCCGCTCCAGATTTGGCTTTCTCCGCCTTGCCTTTGACAGGCTGCGCCGCGGGCGCTTTGCCGTGCCTGGAAATCTTGGCGGGCTTCTCAGCCTTTTTCACGGGAGCGGATTCCGCAACTGCTTTCGCGGGTGGGGCAGCTGTCTTCGCCGCGGGCTTGGCAGCTGCCGCTTTCCCGGCACTAGATTTTCCTGCAACGGGTTTCGGCGCAATCGTAGTTTCCTCCGCAATCTCCGGAGCGGAAGCAGTCACGTCGCCCGATGCTGCCAGACTCAAATCCGCGCCCTGCTCGGCAAGCGCGTTTTTCGCCGCTTTTCTCGCCTTCGCCTTCGATCCCTTCGGTTCGGTGACGCGTTTCACGGTGCGGCTGCGGCGTACGATCACCAGCGGCGGGGGCGCGGGAGGAGAATACGGCTCCGCGAATTTCCGGATCGTCTCCTCCGTCGGCAACTCGCCATCCATAAATGCGAACGTCAGCTTGTCCAGCAACTCCTCATACCCCTCAACCTCGGGAACGATCCGCATGTCCTGCAAAATTGCATTGGGAATCTTCTGGCGTGCCTCGGGCCATTTGGTGAAGAAGTTCTCGAACTTGTTTTGAACCGCGGCGGTCTTATTGGTGAAGAACAGCCACAGCACCGCTTCCGGTTTCATGCTGTGCAGCAACTTCCATAGCTGTGAAGGCTTGGCGGCATCCTTCGCCGTCATCTTCTGCAGAACATGCTTGGCATCCGCATCCAGCGCATTCACTTCCGCAATCAGATCGCTGCGGACAAACATCTTCTTCAGGGAAGCGAACTGGGCTGGCGACAGCTTCGCCGTCAACAGGCGAAACTGGGCTGCGGACGGGTCGGGATGCAGTCCCGCCATCAACAACTGCACAAAGCGTTCATGCAGCCGCTCCAGCCCCTGCACGTCGGCGGAACGGCTGTTCCAGGCCGGCGATAGATGTTCCATCCAGCCTTCCGATTCGAGCGCCTTCAGCACCTGCACCGGTTCTTCTTCGTAGCCAATTTCCTCTAGCTCATAGCCGCGCTGCACAGCGGTAATGGCGCCGATCACACCTTCGGCCTTGGCATTGTCGTAGCGCGTCTTGGTGCGCTCTTCCATGTCCCAGCCCGTGCGGGACATGAGGCGGACGGCGCGTACCAGTCGAATCGGATCCTCCAGGAATCCGTAATTGCTGACCAGCCGCAGATGCCGCGAAGAGATGTCGGCGCTTCCGTTCAACGGATCGAGCAGGAGGCCCCACGAGCCTTCGTTCAGCGACAGCGCCATGGCATTCGCGGTAAAGTCGCGGCGGCGTAGATCGTCCAGGATGCCGGCCGGAGCGTATTCCGGGTGAGCCGGCTTGGGAAAGGTCTCCGTTCGGGCGGCGGAGATTTCCATGCGCGCCTGCTTGCCAAACCGCAGATACAGTGTCTGCGAGGGCTCCTGCTCGCCGGTGATGGAGAAACCGGCGCGTTCCAGGTCTTTCCTGAATTTCAACGGGTTGGCCTGGACCGTAATGTCCAGGTCGCGCACGGATGCGCCGCTGACAATGTCTCGGACCGCCCCGCCGGTAAGAAAAACGGTGATTTTTCTGGCCCGGGCCACGTCGGTCATGGCGTTTAAAGCTTGTTTTTCGTTCGGAGAAAGCTTGGATTCGAGCAGTTGGATATAATCGGGCATGCCCAGTTTTGCGCCTCGGCCAGCAGCCTCTCACTCGAGCCACTAAGCCCTGTATTTTCAATTAGATGTGGGCGACGATGTCGTGCACACAATGTTCTACAATACCACATTGGAGAGGGTTTCTCCAAGCCGATTGCACAATTCGCATGGCATCCGTCGCGCTTCATGCGACAATCCTCGCGAGTGCGAAGTTCCGATTATGTAGTTTTACGCTGTGTCGTTGGCGCGTTGGCTTGAGGAGCACGAAGTGGCCGTTTCAGGATCGAGTCGGAAAAAAGTAATTGTGCGGAAGTTCAGCCGCGACTGGCATTCCGGCTATGTCGATCCCCAGGGCTTTGCCCACGACGGCCAGTTGGAGTTGCTGGACATGACCGGCAAAGTTCTTGCCATGACGCTGCGGGATGTGAAGATGATGTGCTTCGTGCGGGAATTTCCCACAGGAGACTCAACCGACCCGGAGCGGCTGGTTCGACGCAATTTTAGCTCGCGTCCTCGCACCCCCGGCCTGTGGATTCGTCTGCGGATGAAGGATGGCGACGAACTGGAAGGCCTGGCCAGCAACGATCTTTCACTGCTCGAACCGGAAGGCATTCAGTTCACTCCGCCCGATCTGCGATCCAACACGCAACGGATTTTCGTCCCACGCTCTGCCCTGCAGTCCGTGGAAATTGTGGCTGTCATCCATGCCAGCACGCGGCGCAAGCTCGATTTGACGGAACAGGAAGGGCTCTTCGCGAGCTGACGCAATTCTTTGCGAGCCAACATGGAAGAATCGCGTCGCGTGGAGTCCCGCCCCATGCGATCTTCCCATTCGCCATTTCAACCAGCTTCCCTTTTCGACTGCCCGCAAACGCACACTCCTCTCTTTTGCCTATCAACGATCCAACGCGAAAATGTTCACCATCCAAAACCTGCATGAAAACGTTCTAAAAATAGTGCGACAAACATCTGTCAGATTCTGTCTAATAGCCGTAAGGGGGCGC
>JAJZIF010000152.1 GCA_021810735.1 Acidobacteriota bacterium | reverse complement strand
GGAGGGCGCATCCCCGACCTCGGCTTCAAATCCAACGAATGTCCACGTTCACCATCTCGGCGATTCCCTTCTATTCAGGATGGGCGTACCTCATCGTGATGCCCTGTGATTCGGCCCCAGCATCTTGCCTGCCACCGCGAACTTTCCTGTACGGTCGAGCAGATCTGCTGCAACAAAATACCGCTCCGAGTAGAACACCATGCCTTTCGGGATCTTCGCATCCTTCCGCGCCTCCGCGAACTGCCCGGCGATTGGACGATCGCTGACGTGCATTCTCCCGCCCGCGCGGTAACGGGGATTCAACCTGCCAGACTTACATCCATAACCCACATTCCCCGCCGATAGTGATGCCTGAGGATAAGGTCGCCCGGACACAGAGATACGCGACTACGCGGTGCTCTACTTACGGCACCGCTGACGTCGTGCTCTTTCACAGACTTTGACTTTCATCACGGTTGTTAGAAGCGGATGTGAGGACGCCACGGCTTCTTGTTGATATTGCGCGATATCATCAGCTTCAACGTCCATTTGTCGGATCCGGCGGTCAGGCCGTAACCCGCACCCGCTTCGACATCCCAGATTTTGCCATAGTGATCGAACGCACCCCACACTTCGTGGAATTGATTGTGCAGACTCACGAAATTGTTGAAAGGGCCAAACCCGTCGTACTCCTCGGCAGCCACATCCCATTTGGGGTTGATGTAGTAAACAATCCGCGACTCAGGATTGAACTGCAAGCCTCCCAACCCTCCTGTATAGTCCGTATCGACAACGGGATTGTAGATGAGCTCCCATTTACCGACGTACGCGCCGATGATCGGTCGCACCTCGGCCGTAAACGTGCGCGCCTCCCAATACTTGTAGTTGAAGCTGAATTCGAAATTCGTACCCCAGAAAACTGTGTGCTGCTGGGCGTGCGGCCGCACAAACAGTTCGCGAATCTTGAAACCATCCAGCGACCCGCCGCGCTTCGTCGAATACGGGGTATAGACGGGCATGTACAAGCCCTGCTCCATCCAGGGCTTGACTCCATACGCCCATTCCCATGTTCCATTGAACGAATGGTTGGCAATGATGGCGCCGGGGAAAGCGGGCTTCGTCCTTCCTTCGGGGGTAAAGTTACTGTGCACCATAATATTGAATGTGCCTTGTGGCGCGATGACGGCATCGTACACCTGAATTTCGTCAGTCTGACCAAAAGCCGCGATCGGCGCCATCAGCAAAAAAACGCCGAGCAGGCATAGTGCTGTTTTGGCGATGACGTGCCGTTTGGATGTTCGTGAAAGTTGGCTTTTCGAGGAACAGACACTCCGGAATCTCTGTGACGCGCACAGATGGATACTTTGGAAAAATCTCATTGATAAAGTTTCCCCTAAATTCAGTTGCTTTCAGATTGGACGCTGGGCGCACTCAACCGTATATCACACGGCCACAGTCATGTGCGAAAGCGACGTTCCATCCCAACTACGGTCGAAAGCTTACGATTTCCGCGTGAGCTTTTATCAGGTTCCGGCCGTTGGCTGGAATTTCGTTCGTACCTTCGAACCAGGCTTTCTATTTCAGGTCTTCCATTATAGGTTCCCAGCACCACGATAAAGATTCACCTGAATGAAAGATGGATGCAGGGGGGCTCGCCCGGGGAGCGTGTCGCACGCAATCATGACCGGCTGCGGTCTTGCTGCGCAATGTCTTCCATTACTGCGTCTGGAGGCTGACGACCCAGACCTCTCGCGGCTCGAAGACTTTGTGCAGAATGACTTTGTCCCGGTCCATGTGGAAGGGTACACGACCGTTATCGGACCACTGAACCACGCTCCTGACGGGATGATCCACCTTCAGCGACAAGGCGGCGCTGACGGGCTTGCTGGATTCATTGAAGACAAAGACGATCTGATAGCGGTTGCCGATGAGCCGGCGCACCTGCAGAACGGAGCCTGTCGTTCCGGAGACGGAAACCTCAGGCGAAACGCCTGCGAGTCTCGCGAGTGAAAGGAGAAATTGCTGCCCGGTTGGACCGGGGTGTTCCTCGTATCCGAGCGCGGCGAAGGATCCGATGAGAATAGCCTTCCCTTGCCCAAATGAGTTTTCGATTATCGCGGGTTCGCCGTCCGCGAATCGCCCAAGAACGTGCGCTCCTGGATAGGGCTGGAGGTCTTCCTCGAAGGCTGCACCCGATAGAGTGATCGGGGCGGTTAGCCCGGGCAGGTTCCGGAAGGCATCGATGGTGATTTGCGGGCGATTCACAGGAAGAATCACTTTCTCTCTGGCTCCGAATACCTTGTCCAGTCCGGCGCCTGGAATGATCGCACTGGCAAGCCCTCGGGCGTTATTCCAGGCCAGGCGAGCTTCCGCAACCGCCACGCCACCGCCCTGCACATAACGGCGAATGCCCTCGGCAACCTTGCGAGACAGCATCACGGGATACGGAACAAAGAGGATTTTGTACTGGTCGAGCTTTCCGGCAGCAACCTGTTCTGTCGAAACAAAATCGACTGGAATCTGCTGCTGGGCAAAGGCCGTGTGCAATCCGATGGCAGAGTCAACAGGAGCTCGCCCAAGTTTGGAGAGCGACGGCTGAGGACCTCCCACCATATAGGCCAGGCGATTATAGAGAATGGCAATTTGGGCTGGAGCCGGCGTTGCATTCAGCAGGCTGGAGGCATGTTTGGCAACAGTGGCAGCCGCCCTGCCAGCTGCACGGGCACGAGCGGTGATGGTCCCGTCAAGGTTGATCAGGCCATAGCCATTGGATTCGAATCCGGAGCTCATGGGATACCAGGCGTAGACCGCAAACTCACGCGCCCCGTGCGCGACCGCCTCCCATATCCAGAAGGTTTCGTCGGCCGCCGTCACCGGCGACGCGATACGCATCCCCGTAGCCCCCTGTCCCGCCTGCAGCTCGCCAATCCAGAAACCCTTACCAAAGCTGTGTCCAGCCGATCGGGAGAAGTCCAGCGCGGTGTCCAGCACGTCGTTCGACCAGGGGTGGATCGACTCGGAATGCATCGGATACATCGAGGTGCCGTAAAAATCCGCGTTCGCCGACATTTTGAAGTCATCCGGCTCACCATAACCGTCAGTGGGGGACGTGAAGAGACTGGGCGCGTCGGAATGGCTCGCAATAGGGTGAGTCTTATCCACGCTGCGGATCGCGCGAACGCGCAATGCGAGGTCGCCGGCAAGCTTGTCGTCGATGAACATGCGCCAGTCGATGTAGTCGGTGTAAGAAAGAATCGTCGGAAAGCGGGGAGCTTCCACCTGACTCCAGCTGGTGTAGGTCCGGTACCAGGCGGTGTTCAGAGCGGCCAGTGTTCCGTATTTCTTTTCCAGCCATGCCCGAAACCGGGCCTGGGTGTAGGGATTGAATCCAAATTCGGCATTTCTGAGGAACGGGAAATCCGCCCAGTTGACGATGTGCGGTTCGCTCCAGACATCCCAGCCGTAGAGAGCGGGAAAACGATCGGCATCCCGCGCAAGAGCCTGAAGAAAGGCGACTGCCTCTCTCCGCACGCCAGGATCATCAAGGGAATATCCGGGCGCAGACTGAGAGGTGATGACAGCGCCGCTGCTCGCAACAAATCGGCCTTGTGGATGCAGCCTGCCGACCCAGTCCGGCGCAGAATCCAGATAGATCTGAACGATCACCCGCAGTCCGCGCTGATGGGCAAGGCGCATCAGCAGGTTCAGATTGGCGAAGTTGTATTGCCCCTGACGCGGTTCTCCAGTTTGCCAGTCGATCCAGGTCTTGACCGTGTTAAATCCCTCTGCCTTGATCTGATCGAGATCTTTGCCCCATCGCTCCGCACTGGTAGCGTTGATCGGTTCGAGCATGGGCGCGCGCGCCTTCCCTCCGCCGTACCATACAGCCGCGGGATAGAAGGAGTTTCCACCGCTCACAACCGCTTGACCGAGGGCAGGACACGCCCAGCACAGCAACGCAAGGACAACGACACACCCGGAAATCGAATAGCCAGAATTCTTCATCAGCTTCCTCGAAATAGCCTTTCTGGATTCTCCGGTCCGGCAGATAAGTACCATGATCCGGGTACGGTGTGCCAGTTCAGGCATACTATATCTCCTTTCAAGAACGCACAGGAACTTCGGCCATCGTGCCACGCATTCCACTGCTTGCTCAGCTGCAATTGTGGCCGTGCTTGCTTCCTCCTGCACGATTTTCTGAGGTCCCCATGCCACACAGCCTGCTGCCCCATACAATGAAAGGAATAGCAGCCATTGCAGTTGCCGAATACTCACAGGGAAATCCATAAATAATGTCCAATATTCTGGAACAGCTCCCCGTCGGCCAAAAGGTCGGAATCGCATTTTCCGGGGGCCTCGATACCAGCGCCGCGCTTCACTGGATGAAGCAGAAGGGCGCACTTCCTTACGCATATACGGCCAACCTGGGACAACCAGATGAGTCCGACTACGAACTGATTCCACGCAAGGCACTCGAATACGGCGCGGAAAAAGCGCGCTTGATCGATTGCCGCACCCAATTGGTGCGGGAAGGTTTGTCGGCGCTGCAGAGCGGAGCCTTTCACATCTCCACAGCCGGAGTGACCTACTTCAATACCACGCCGATCGGACGCGCCGTCACGGGTACGATGCTCGTCACCGCCATGCGCGAAGACGAGGTCGGCATCTGGGGCGACGGAAGCACGTTTAAAGGCAACGACATCGAGCGCTTCTACCGGTACGGACTGCTGGTGAATCCGGATCTGAGGATTTACAAGCCCTGGCTCGACCCCGTTTTTATTGAGGAACTGGGCGGTCGCGCGGAAATGTCGGCATTCATGCAGAAGTCCGGCTTCGACTATAAGATGTCCGCCGAAAAAGCCTATTCGACTGACTCCAATCTGCTGGGCGCAACGCATGAGGCCAAAGATCTCGAGCATTTGAGCACCAGCATGAAGATCGTCGCGCCGATCATGGGCGTGGCCTTCTGGCGTGACGACGTCGAGGTCAAACGCGAAGAAGTGACTGTCCGGTTTGAGGAAGGTTGGCCGGTGGCACTCAACGGCGCAGAGTTCAGCGATCCGGTCGAACTGATGCTCGAAGCCAACCGCATTGGTGGCCGCCACGGGCTGGGCATGAGCGACCAGATTGAAAACCGGATCATTGAAGCCAAGAGCCGCGGAATCTATGAAGCACCAGGTCTGGCATTGCTCTACATCGCCTACGAGCGCCTGATCACCGGGATTCACAACGAAGACACTATCGAGCAGTACCGCGATAATGGACGCAAGCTGGGCCGCCTGCTCTACCAGGGCCGGTGGTTCGATCCTCAGGCCATCATGCTTAGAGAAAGCGCGCAGCGGTGGGTTGCCAAGCCGGTTTCGGGTCAAGTCACACTGGAACTGCGCCGCGGCAATGACTACACCATACTCAATACTGAATCGCGGAATCTTACCTTCCATCCCGAACGGCTGACGATGGAAAAGGGCGAATCCACCTTCTCGCCACGCGACCGAATCGGTCAGCTCACCATGAGAAATCTGGACATTACCGACACACGTGAGAAGCTCATGACGTATGCCCAGACCGGGTTGCTGACTCTAGGCACAGATTCAAAGATGCCTCAGCTCAAGGGGAGCAGCGACAAGAAGTAGCCGCCTGGCAAGCAGCCAGAATCAGGGATGTTTCCTCGATCATTACGGGGAGGCTCCCTGTCCTGCTTGCAGATATTCTCCGCAGCCAATTCCAGGCTCGTTCGCGGACCAGCACCACAGCTCTTGAATCACGGTCGGCAACGAAAGCCGGCGAAAACTTCGCGTATTTATCAGGTATTTATCTCTTTCCATGCCCGATACCCGCCGCGATAGATCCTGCTCAGGCAATCCAGTCAGCCTTGTTGACGCATCTGGCCCCTCAACAGGTACTTCGCGTTCCAAGCGGAAAATATTCCTCGATCTCTTCCCTTGACGCAGATTTCACGCGGGCACACACTCGGCACAGTTCCGTACGGAACCTCGGATTTCCATGGGAGGCCAACCATGTTTCGAAAAAGAAACATCGTTCTGCTCGTCACGGCGATCTTTCTTGTTGTCGGATCGCGAAGCAGTTTTGCCCAGTATTTTGAGACGCATCATGTTCGCAATGTCGTCCGCAATGGCACAGCTACGCCCGTCAGGTTGATGTCCACCAACACGATGATGACCCTGAACGTGGTATTGCCGCTCACCAATCAGCAAGGTCTACGGGAGTTCCTGTCTGAGCTATACGACCCTGAAAGCCCTGAGTATCACCACTATCTGACACCCGCACAGTTCACAGTCCTGTATGGCCCCAGCGTAGCCGAGTACGACGCAACCGTTGCGTATCTCAAAGCCAGCGGGTTTACAGTCATCGGCGGCTCTCGCGACGGAATGAACGTGGTCATCCGCGGCCCTGTATCTTCTGTCAATGCAGCTTTCCATGTGACGATGCGGATCTATCATGATCCGGTCCACCATCGGGATTTCTATTCCCCGGACCGCACACCGACAACCAGCCTGCACTTTGATCTTTGGCACGTCTCGGGGTTGGACAACTACTCGATACCCCATCCTATGTATGTGTCGAAGGCTGTCTACGCCAAGGCACACGGAATCAGCGTGAACGCGGTATCTCCGCAAGCCACCACCGGTTCCGGGCCATCCGCTTCATTCCTCGGCAGTGACATGCGGGCCGCATATTACGGAACAGGCAGCCTCAATGGCGCCGGTCAGAATCTCGGGCTGCTGGAGTACTACGGTACCGACCTCGCCGACCTGAATACCTATTTCTCGAATGTCAAACAGACGAACAACGTTCCCATTACTCTGCTTTCCACCGACGGAACCAGCACCTCATGCCTTTATGCCAATAGGTGCGACGATACGGAACAAACTCTGGACATGACACAGGCCCTCGGCATGGCCCCAGCTCTCAACAGTCTTACCATGTACATCGGCTCAACGGATACGGCCATCATCGCCGCGATGACCACTCACAACCCGTTGCCTACCACCATCGGCTGCTCCTGGGGATGGACGCCGGCCGACCCATCCACTCTCGATCCCTATTTCGAGAAGATGGCCGCCCAGGGGCAAAACTTCTTCGCAGCCTCGGGCGACAATTCCACCTGGTCAAGACATGTGGAGGCGTGGCCGGCCGACGATGCCAACGTGGTTTCTGTGGGTGGCACCGATCTCACGACATCGAGCGCGGGCGGTCCCTGGAAGTCGGAAACTGCCTGGGCAGACAGTGGTGGCGGCATTTCTCCTGACGGAATTCCCATACCTTCCTGGCAGCAGCTTCCCGGCGTCATCAATGCGAGCAACAAAGGCTCCACCACCTATCGCAACGGGCCGGACGTATCAGCGAACGCAAACTTCACCTTTTATGTCTGCGCGGACCAGACCGCCTGCACCTCAAACCTGTATGGCGGCACCAGCTTTGCTGCGCCCATGTGGGCCGGTTACATCGCGCTGGTCAATCAGCAACTTGTTGCAGACGGGCAGTCAACCATAGGCTTCCTCAACCCAACCATCTACGCGCAGAACGTCACCTCCAGCTATTCGGCTGACTTCCATGACATCACCAGTGGATCTTCAGGAAGCTATTCGGCGGTTCCCGGCTATGACCTGGTCACCGGATGGGGAAGCCCCAGCTCCGGTCTTCTGGCAGCCTTGACGGGTTCCACCACGCAGACTCCGTCATTCACCATTTCCGCTTCGCCCACATCACTGTCCGTTGCTCAAGGCAGCAGTGGCAACTCCACCATCACAACCGCGGTCGCCGGTGGTTTCAATAATTCCATTGCTCTTTCCGCCTCGAACGTGCCATCAGGCGTCACAGTCGTATTTGGGACCAACCCCATCGCAGCACCCGGTTCCGGAACCTCCACAGTCACCTTCCAGGTGGCCTCTACAGCCACTGCGGGGACCTACCCGATTACCATCACGGGCACCGGCGGCGGGCTTACACAGTCCACCACTGTTTCCCTCACGGTTAAGGCCGCAACATCGGGTGACTTCACAATGGTTGCTGCCTCTTCGTCGCTTTCGGTGGCACAGGGCGGTTCCACCACCGACACCATTACCACCTCCGTCAGTGGGGGCTTCAATTCCAGCGTCAGCCTGACGGCCTCTGGAGCGGGCAGAGGCATCAGCATATCGTTCAGTCCAAGCACAATCGCCGCGCCCGGTTCCGGCAAT